>CALATR010000877.1 GCA_937891875.1 uncultured Pseudomonadota bacterium
GCGGCCGGCCGCCTCTTCCCGGGCGTCGAGCCGATAGCGCACGACCACACCCTCGGTGCTGACCGCGGTGACCTCGAGCCAGGGCATGCCCTGCTCCATCGCGACCTCGATCCGCGACGGCCGCCGAGGATCGGTCTGCACCCGCAGGCCCTCGCCCTCGTCCAGGCGGTTCAGGTACACCAGGGACTTGGCGCCGGTGCGGATGGGTCCGCTCGCGTGCACGTAGGCCTTGCAGCCCCGGGTCCGCAGCTCGGGCAGCTCGCGCTCGCTGGGGCCGACCCACTCGAAGCGGTGCACGCCGGTGGGGGCGACCGCGGCAAAGTGGGTGTCCTCGCCCAGGTAGACGTGGCAGGCCTCGTCGGGGCCGTCCGGCTCGATCCACAGGGCCAGCTCCCCGGGGTCGGCGGGCACGACATCGGGGGACAGATCGCCCACCAGGTGCCAGGCCAGCCCCTCGCGCAGGCCGGGCTGGCCGTCCCGACCGAGCCACACCCCCTCCCCACCCTCCGAGGTCGCGGTCTCCCACGGTGCGGGGGGGGTTGGGACGTAGGCCTCGACCCCCTCGCTGGCGGCGAGATCATCGCGATGCGGCGTGGCGCCGCCGTAGGTCTCGACCCGGTGCAGGGACGCCCGGACCAGCATCTCCCGGTCCATGCGGATCCGGTGCTCCCCCCGGCCCAGGCCCAGCTGGAAGCTGCGGACCCCGTGCACGGGGGTGCCATCGGCGAGGGTGCGCTCGGCGTAGTGGAGCTGGCCGTCCACGACCAGCACCGTGCGGGTCGGCACCGAGGGCTGACACAGCAGGGCCCCATCGACGAGGATGCAGGTCTCTGGCGGATCTTCACCGAGAGCGCTCACATCCAGGCGCAGGCGCGCGGGCCCCTTCACCTTCAGGTCCGCGTCCACGGGCAGGCGCACCCAGTCCCGCCCCAGGAGCTGGACCTTGTCGCGATCTCCCCACAGCCGACGGAAGTCCACCGGGTGGGGTCCGGGCGGCCGGAGCGCAGCCTGCCGCAGGGCGATGAGCCCGGCCCAGCCTGCGGCGTCCTCCCCGACCAGCTGGGGCCGATCGACGTCCACCGAGCCGTCCGACTCCGCCAGCGCCCAAGACCACGGGGTCGCGTTGGTGCGCCGCCGCTGGACCTCGCAGGTGGTGTCCTGGATGATGAACCCGCTCCAGTGCACCCCCGCGGGCGGCACGACCTGCCACGCCCCCGCGACCGCGCCGGGGCTGACCAGCTCGCCCTCGATGCGCACCCCGCGGGTCACGCCGACCACCGCGGGGGTGTCCTCGCCAGGGCAGCGCAGGCCGACCGTGCTGCCGTCCTCCCAGGGCACGTAGAGCGCCCGGTGGCCGTCGGGCTCGGTCACCTCGGTCGGGCGCACGGGCTCCCAGCGCGCGACCCGCGGATCGCGCCGTACCCGCGCGCCGGACTCGGACGCATCGGCGCCCCACGCGCGCGTCGCGAGCGGAGTGCCGAGCAGGGTGGCCAGCAGGAGGATCACCAGGGCCCGTCTCCGATCGCCCGGGCCATGCGCCGCCGCAGGGTCTCGTCCTCGGACAGACGATCCCGGCTCTTCGGCGAGAGCTCCAGGTGGAGGAACGTGCCGATGGGCAGCACCCGCCCCTGGGCGTTCTGCTGACCACCGAGCGGCAGATCGACGATCCCGAACGCGGCGACCGGGCCGAGCAGGCCGTCGAGCCGCGCCGAGACCTCGCGCAGGGGGTAGCGGCTGTCCCCCGAGGACACGACGGCCTCGTAGCGGGGGGCGCTGCGCTTGGCGTAGCCGTGGACCTGGACGAAGCGCAGGTCGGGGTTGCCAGAGAGCAGCCCCACGGTGGCGGCCTGGAAGAGGCTGCCGGGCTCGTCGGCGACGTCGGCGGGGTGCACGTCGTCCTCGCGCAGCTCGTCCTCGGTGGCACGGAAGCGGTGGCTGGTCGACCACTGGGCGGCCCGGGCGTCCCCCTCGACGAACCACTGCAGGACGAGATCGCCCGTGCCAAGGTCGAAGAAGGGATGGGGGGCCTGCCAGACGATGGGCTCGGCGGGACCGCAGCGCACGGCCAGCAGGCCCGCCCCGAAGGCGTCGTCGCCCTCTCGGACGAGGATCACCGACTGGCCGCGCACGTCGACCACGTCCATGCGGAAGTGCAGCTCCTCGACCCGCCGCCGGGTGCGCCGGAGTCCTCGCTCGCTGCAGCCCTCGGGGCCCTGCACGAGGTCGTGGGCCAGCGCGCGCATGTGGTCCCGCTCGATGACCGTCGGCGAGCGCCACTCGGTGTCCTCGCGGCGCCAGTCGAAGGCGCTGACGTCGACCGACCCGATCGTGCGCGGACCGTCCTCACCCTCGTCGTCCTGGGCCAGAGCCGGACGACAGAGCAGGGACAACGCCACAAATCCAACATGGAGCGAGCGCGCCTTCACGGACGCCTCCGGAGCAACGCGGCCTTGTCGTACGGTCCCTCGGCCTCCTCGTCCACCTCGGTCAGGATGCGCAGCCAGGACGGGGGACCGTCCACCTGGGTGATGGTGAGGCCGACCTCGTCCACCGCGGCGCCCAGCTGGAAGCCCACCGGATCGAGGGCGGGCACGCGCATGTCGGGATCGCGCAGGCGCTGGCCCAGGGACTGGCCGGGCTCGAGAGAGATGCGCTCGGACCACACGCCGGCGGTGCGGTCCTCCGGGGTGGGCGCCAGGCCGGACAGCTCGACCTCGAAGGTGACGGCACGCTGGGCGAAGCCACCCACGAAGAGGCGGTGCCCGGCGCCCGAGGTGGGCACGACGAAGGACATCGCGTTGCCCTGCTGCATGGGCCACGCGGACACGCCGCGGTGGGGGGCGTCGCAGCCGGGGGACGCGCCGGCCGCCCGCAGCCACAGCACCGAGCCCGGCGGACCGACCAGGCGGATCGAGCCCGCGGGGGGCACGCCGATGAGGCGGAGCGGCTCGATGCGCTGGGTGATGCGTCCCGCGGCGCCCTCGACCCCGTCGACCTCGACCCGCCACGGCTTGCCCAGCGCCATCACGCCCGGGGTGTGCAGGATGGCGTAGAGCTCACGGCGACGCAGGCGCGCGCGTGGCGCGCCATCTTGTGGGCGAGCGGCGACACGGCCGCCTCCTCGACGAAGGGCGCGAAGCGCGGCGCGCTCGCCAAGCTCGCGGCGCATGCCGTACACCAGAAGAAGCTCGAGAGGGCGTTCGTCAAGGTGAGACGGGCCGCCGCCACCACCACCTCCACCGCCTCCGTCTCCACTCCACCTCCACCTCACCTCCTGCACCTCCCTCCCCC
>CALATR010000878.1 GCA_937891875.1 uncultured Pseudomonadota bacterium
AGCGCGCGCTGGAGCTCGACCTCGGGGTTGCGCATGCCGCCGCCGACGAGCCCCAGCCACGACAGCAGCGGCTTCATGGTCAGGCCCTGCATGAAGAGCGAGGCGCTGACGACGCCGAAGACCAGGTGGATGAGCAGGGTGCGGCCCTCGAAGTCGGCAGGCAGGCCCAGCACCAGCACCATCGACAGGCTGCCGCGCAGGCCGCCCCAGATCAGCACCGGGCCCCACGAGGTGGGGATGGCGTCGCCGAAGAGGCGGGCGAGGGGAGCGGTGGCGCCGACCGCGGCGGCGCGGGCGACCACGGTGATGCCGAACGCGATGAGGATGGGCAGGGCGTCGGCGGCGAAGTGGGCGATCTGCAGCTCAAGCCCGAGGAGCAGGAACACGAAGGTGTTGGCCGCAAACGCCATGTATTCCCAGAAGTCCTCCACCGCGAGGCGGGTGCGGGTGCTCATGCCGAAGCGGGCGCCGAAGGAGCCGGTGGTGACGCCGGCGATGACCGTCGAGAGCACGCCCGAGGCGCCGATCTGCTCGGCGAGGAGGAAGGAGCCGTACGCGACCACGGTGGTGAGGGTGATCTCGACCAGGTGGTCGTCGATCTGGCGCCACAGCACCGCTCCCAGCCCGCCGATGGCGAGCCCGATGACGACGCCTCCGCCGACCATCCAGCCGAAGGTGCGCAGGCCGTAGACGATCGCGTCGGTGGTGCCCTCGAGGTGCGGAGCATGTCCGTGTCCGACCTCCACGCCGACGACCGCGGCCACGACGAGGAAGGCCACGACCGCGACGCCGTCGTTGAGCAGGCTCTCGCCCTCGACCATGAGGTGCAGGCGCCTGGAGACGCCCAGCTCCTTGAACAGCGCGACGACGGAGATGGGGTCGGTGGCGGCGATGATCGCGGCAAAGAGGAAGGCCTGGGGCAGGCCCAGCTCGGGGCGCAGGCCGGTCATGCCCACGAGTGCGAGCGCCAGGAAGGCGGTGGCGGTGACCGCGATGCCGACGCCCGGTCCGGCGAGGAGCAGGATGCCGCCGAGATCCCGGCGGATGGTGCGCACGTCGACGTGGAAGGCCGCCTCGAACAGCAGCGCGGGCAGCAGGAAGGTGAAGAGCAGGTCGGCCGACAGCTCGAAGGCCTGGAGTTGCTCGAGATCGACGAATCCAAGCGCGATTCCGGCCAGCACGAGCGCCAGCGTGTAGGGCGTGTGCAGGCGCCGGGCGACCATGCCGACCAGGCTGCCGACCAGCAGCAGGACCAGGATCTCGAGGGCTGCGTGTTCCAACCGACCTCCCCGGCAAGCCTACTGCAGGGTGCTCCCCCGACGGCGGCCTCCTCGCCGCCCGGTGAGCGACCCCACGACGGGTCCCGTCACAGGCGGGTCGATCGGGACGTAGGGGGCGGCGGGAGGCGCTTGTGACACGGTGGATGGTGCTGGTCGTGCTCGCAGGGTGTGCGGCCCCGGTCGGCGACGAGTCCGGCGAGCCCGCCGATGCGCCCGACCCTGAACTGACCGACGACACCGACGACACCGACGACACCGACGTGCCCCCGGTCGACGCGGACGGGGACGGGGTGCCGGCCGGGCTCGACTGCGACGATGACGATCCCGAGGTGCACCCCGGCCGCGACGAGGTCCCCGGCAACGGCAAGGACGACGACTGCGACCCCTCCACCTGCGCGGGCGGCGGCTTCGCGACCGAGCCCGAGCGCTGGCAGCTCCCCGAGCGCGTGCCGCCCGACCCCACCCATGCCGCCTGGAAGGTCACCTCGCAGGTCCAGGGGTGCGACGACGTGCGCACCGATCCGCGCTGGGACACCCGGCACGGGCTCGTGGACATGGACGGGGATGGGAAGCTGGACCTGGTCGTCTTCTACGAGTGCGGCGCCAGCGTGGTGGGCCGGTCCCACTGGCTGGTCTACCGGGGCCAGGAGCAGGGCTTCTCCGAGGACGCGGTGCTCTGGATGCTGCCCGAGCGCTGGACCCGCGGGAGGGAGACCAGCGTCTGGCCGGCGCCGCAGGACCGGGAGTGGTGTCAGTCCGAAGATGCGCTGTCTTCCTACGTCCTCGAGGACATCGACCGCGACGGCAGGCCCGATCTGGTCGAGCGTGGCGCGTGTCTCGCCGACGGCATCGGGCGCACCCACTGGCGGGTGCACCGGGGCGTGGACCAGGGCTTCGCCGAGCCGGTCGACTGGCCGCTGCCCAAGCGCTGGGTGCGCGGCCCGGAGCCCGCCCAGTGGGACGGCGACGACTTCCACGGTGACTGCCGCAGGGACGGCACCGGCGTGTCAGGCTGGCTCTACGAGGATCTGGACGGCGACGGCTTCAAGGACCTCTTCGAGACCGAGCACTGCGACGGCGACGGGGTCGGTGAGGCGCGCTGGCTGCTCTACCGCGGGGGGCCGAGGGGCTTTCAGCAGCAGGGCACCGACTGGTGGCTCACGGAGCGCTGGGGGATCCCCGCAGATCCGTCCTGGCTGCAGGTCACGGACTGGCGCGACCGGCGCTACTGGGACAGCTGGAGCTGCGAGCCGCGCCGGCCGTGGTTCTCGGTGTTCAGCCGCGTCGATCTGAACGGAGACGGCGCCGTCGACCTGGTCGAGTCCGTAGCCTGCGGACTGGAGGAGCTCGGCGACACCCACTTCTTGCTGCACGCCGCCGACGGCGACGGGTTCGCCGAGCCGGTCCGCTGGATGCTGCCGGCCTCGTTCGCCGGCTTCAGTGTGACCGGGGTCCAGCGCAGGGTGGACGCCGGACGGGCGGTGCCCTGCGACGACGGCACCTTCGGCATCTACGAGTCCACCGACCTGGACGGGGACGGCTTGCTGGACCTGGTCGAGGTCTTCGCCTGCGACGACGCGTCCATCGGCGTCACCCACTGGCGCGTCTACCGGGGCGGTCCCGGCGGCTTTGCGGACGAGCCGCTGTACTGGGCGGTGCCCGAGCTCGAGGGTCGCCGTCCCCTGCCCACGCCGACCGGACCCGTCCTCCTCTGTGAGACTGGAGCGCGAACGCGGCGTCTGGCTGGCCTGGACCTGACCGGGGACGGTCGCCTGGACCTGGTCGCCACCGAGCGCTGCGACGACGACAGCGAGCTGGGCGTGACCCACTGGCTGCTCTACCGCGGGGTGTGCGACCTGTAGCGAGCCTCGGGCCGCGCAGCGAGACCGGACTCAGCCCGCCTCCTCCTCCCCGTCCCCGTACGTGGCCGAGGCGATCCCCACGAGGCCGTGGCGCTTCAGGAGCACCGGGATCCGGGGGTAGGCGGTCTTCAGCCCCAGCTTGAAGGTCGCCTCGAGCTGCCAGGGCACGACCCCCTTGGCTCGGCCGTCGACGAACTTCTCGAACCCGTCCTTCCCGGACAGCTCGATGTACTGCACGGTGACGTCCTCGGACGGGTTCCAGAACGTGTGCTGGATGCCGCGCGGCTTGAGCACCCAGTCCCCCTTCTCCGCCCGGAACCGCAGGCCGCCCTCCCCGCCGACCTCGAACTCCAAGGTGCCCTCGATGAGGTAGACCGCTTGATCCTCGTAGGTGTGGGTGTGCGGGGGCAGCAGGCGCTTGGGTCCGATGCGGCCCTGCATGATGGTGAAGTCCCCGCCCAGCGCCTCGGCGCGCGCGATGATGGTCATGTCGGTGGCGGTCTTCTCGCCTTCTCCCAGGCGCGGGCGGATGAGCAGATCCTCGGTGGTGGGCTCGGACATGGGGTCTCCTTCCGGCGGGGGGCCGGGCGGTGCAGGTTGAGCGAGCGGGCCGACGCGCGGTACCGTGCGGCGCTCGTGGGTGGATCTCACCCGCTCGGACCTCGACTCTCCAGGACCATGCGCGCCGAAGACCGGACAGCTGACGCCGCCCCGCCCAGGCCCCGCATGGTGGCCAGCCTCGCGCTGGGCCTGGTGATGTACGCGGTGAGCCGCGGGGTGCCGCTCGCCCGGATCACCGAGGCGACGGGCCTCGATCAGGCCGCACTCATGCGCCAGGACGGCTGGGTGGACGAGGACGTCGTGCCCACGGTCTGGCTGCTCCTGGCCGCGCACTGCCCGGGAGAGCCGGTCGCCCTGCAGCTGGCCGAGCACGCCGGCCCGGCGCTCTACGGTCCGGTCGGTCGCATGTGCACCCTGGCCAGCGACCTGCGCGGCGTGCTGCGCACCTTCGTGCAGAACAAGGCGTTGCTGGCGGACAACCTTGAGAACGGCCTGTTCGACCGCGACGGCGAGAGCGTGTACTGGTGGCGCCACCCGATGGACGCCCGCGACGGGGGGCACGCGGCGGAAGCGGGCGCGGCGATGACCGTGCTCCTGCTGCGTCGCGAGTTCGGGGTGCACGACGGCGTGCTCCGGGTCGAGCTCGCCCATGGCCCGCTGGTGGACGAGGCCCGCTATCGCGAGATCCTCGGCGTGCCGGTCCGCTTCCGGGCCCCGCGGCACGCCGTGGTGTTCGCTCGCGGAGCCCTCGACCGGGCCAATCCCCACGCCGATCCCGACCTGCAGCTCTTCGTCCAGCGCCACCTCCAGCACCTGCGCCGGACCCTGCAGGCGGAGGGCGGCACCGAGCTGATGGCGCGGGTGCGCTCGGCGGTGGTCACCAACGCGGCCCACGGCGCCTTCAGCAGCGAGGCGCTCGCCCGGAGGCTGGGGATGAGCCTGCGATCGCTCCAGCGTCAGCTCAAGTCCGAGGGCACCACCGCGAGTGCGCTGATCGACTCGGCCCGCGCCGTGCATGCCCGCCAGCTGCTCCGCGACCCCCGCCTGTCGGTGGAGCAGATCGCCTTCCTGCTGGACTACAGCTCCGAGCGCAGCTTTCGACGAGCGTACGAGCGGTGGACCGGGCGCACGCCGGCCCAGGCCCGCCGCGCCGGCTGACTAACGTATGGCAATCCAGTCCAGCAGCTTGCGGCGCTGGGACGGGGTCATGTCGCGCTGCCACCAGCAGGTGCCGGCGTCGACGAAGTCCGGATCGCCCGCCTCGCCGCCGCCGCAGACGG
>CALATR010000879.1 GCA_937891875.1 uncultured Pseudomonadota bacterium
CCTTGAGCAGCCGCAGAAGCACCGGGCCTCCACCGACGAGGCGTACGCGGGTCAGGCCGGAGAGCAGGAACTCCCCGGCGAGATGGCTTCGGAGCTGATCGAGCTCCGCCCGGCCCGGGACCTCCGCCCGGTCCGGCGGCACGCCCACGACCGCGACCCCCGGGATGTCCTCGGACTCGCCGCCCACGAGCACGAGGCGATCGGCGAGCAGGCGCACGAAGGGCCCCGGATCGACGACCCGCAGCTTCGGGAGCAGGGGATCGAGCAGCCGGGACCGCGCGAGGGCGTCGAGCGCCCTGCCCTGCTCGTCCGATCCGCGCAGGCCGCGGCCTTCGAGCAGGGTGGCGAGCGGCACCCCTCCAGCCTGCACCGCGTCGAGCGCCGCTGCGCGTGCATCCAGCTGCTCGCGGAGGACCTCGATCTCGGCCTCCACCCTGCGCTTCTCGTCGAGGATCGCCTGCCGCTCCTGCGCGAGCCGGGCCTTGTCCTCGGCCAGCTCCTGCTCGCGCTCGGCCAGCGCCTGGCTGCGGGCCTGCTGGCGCCGCTCCTCCTCACGAAAGGCGGCGGCGTCGGTGTGCGCGGCGGGCGGGGCCTGGGCTGCGGGCGTTCCCGCGGCGAGCGCCTCGATGGGCACGTCCAGGGGGTCCTCGGCGCGCCTCGTCGGCACGACCCCGGGGACCAGGCTCGCCATCACATCGGTCGAGCGCGACCTCTTGGGGGCAGGCCGCGCGCTCTTCGGCCGGGGGGGTGGCGCGGGGGTGGGCACGGACGCGGGCACGCCGAGCTCCGAAGGCTTCTTCAGCCCCTTCTTGCGGGCGAGCTTGCGCACCTTGTCGGCCGGGGGGTCCGCCACCATGTCCATCTCGGACTTGTACCGGTCGTATCCCAGGTCTGCGAGAGCGCTCAGCACGACCGAGGGTGAGGTCTTCAGCTCCCTCGCGAGCTTCTTCAGCCGGATCGCCACGTGGACTTGCTCCGTCAACGGTCGCAGACGCGCGCAGGTAGCACGCACCGCCGACCACGGCGACCTGCACGTCGTTGCGGGGCGATCCAGCTCACCCCTCGTCGAGCGCAGCCCTCGCCGCAGTCCGCACGCCCTCGACCGCCTCCTGCAGCGAGCCCGCGTTCGGGGCGATCTCGTCCGCCAGCGCCAGGGCCAGCTCGGCGTCTCCGTCGTTGTAGGCGTCGACCGCCACGCTGTACATCGCGTACACCGCCTCGGCGTCCTGGGCGCCGCGCAGGTCCAGGGCCCGTCGGGCCGCCGACGCCCGCGCCTCCAGGCTGGTCGCGACCTCGGCGATCCGCGCGTAGGCCATGCCCGCCTCGTCGCTCATGCCGGTGCGCTCCGCGAGCTCCGCTGCGGCGTTCAGGCGCTTGCTCGCGTCCTTTCGCCCAAGCTCCGCCGCCGCCAGCGCCGCCGAGGTCATGGCCTTGACCCGCAGCTCGGTGTCCCCGACGGCGATCGCGTCCTGCTCGGCCTGCTCGAGGTGCGGCAGGCTCTCCCCGGCC
>CALATR010000880.1 GCA_937891875.1 uncultured Pseudomonadota bacterium
CCGTCGGTCGACGGGGTGAAGGTCACCTTGAACCTGCCGTCCTTGACCTGCACCCGCTCGGTGGTGCCGGGCATGGCCCGCTGGATGCGCTGCCAGCGCTCGTGGCCGTTCTCCTCGTCGAAGAAGTAGCCCCACTCGCTGTCGAGCTGCTCGAGATCGAGGCGCACCTCGCGGGTCTTGGTGTCCAGCCTGCCCTGCCAGTCGACCAGCACGCCCTCGACCATCACCGGCTTGCCAGCCTCGATCTTCTGGGTGCCGGTGCGGATGCCGACGTAGTGATCGGCCGGGTGCACGGCGACCGTGGCGGTGTCGGTGGTCGTGCGACCGGAGCCCGCCTCGAAGACCGCCACGTCGGCGATCAGCTTGGCGGCGCCGGTGAAGCCGCCGGCGTGGTCCAGGGACGGGCAGAGGAGCGCCCCCTCGGCGTCCTTGTCGAGGGTGCCGTCGACCCGACCCAGCTCGACGGTGCGCCCACCGGCGCTGTCATCGCCGTAGGTGTACCCGGAGTTCTCCTGGGGGGAGAAGGTCGAGGGCACCAGGCGGCAGGAGACCTCGAAGCGGTGGTCGGCCGCGGAGCCGCCGAAGAGGTAGCGGGCGTCGGCCTCGACCTCGACCCGGTCGGACGCGAGGAAGCCAGCCCCTTCGATGGCGGCGTTCACCTCCATGCGCTCGGGCACGAACTCCTCGACCGCGAGCGTCACCTGGCCCAGCTGCTTGGTGCCCGCCTTGGCGGTGACCGCGTAGGACCCGGTGCGGGCGTAGTCCGCAAAAGGCACGTCCATCGTGAACATTCCGGCGTCATTCGCCGTGGTGGACAGGGTGCGGAGGAGCTTGCCGCGGGGGTCGCGGAGTTCGAGGTCGATGGGCATGCCGGGGGGCGGCGCGACCCGGTCCTCGCCGCGGACGATGCCGGCCACGTGGGCGATCTCGCCGGGACGGTAGACCCCGCGCTCGGTGTAGAGGCTGGCCCGGTACGGGCGCTCGGACGTGTAGGCCTCGCCCTGGACCTTGGACTCGGTGACGTCGGTCTTCAGCTCGTTGAAGACCAGGTAGGTCATGTCGTCGCCGCGCTTGGCGAGGATCGCCACGGGCGCCTCGTCCTGGAGCGGATCCTCGGGTACCTTCAGGTCGCAGCCCGCCGCCGTCGTGGTGCAGCTCGCCACCACCTCGCCGGACTCGCGGA
>CALATR010000881.1 GCA_937891875.1 uncultured Pseudomonadota bacterium
CTGTTGCCCCCGCTGGAGTCAGGCCCCAGAGACCAGCGACCAGAGACCGCCCCGCCGATCCCCTGCTGGCAGCAACGGCCTTCCCACCAGACACCATCTTCTGTCGCGCCCGAACGTAGATCAGAAATCGTCCGAAGTGCCAAAAACTGTCCGCCAACCCAAAATGAGGCTTGTGTTCAGGTCAGGTGTTCAGTACCTTGTTCATGCAACGAGGAGGTCCGCCATGGTCGCGCCCCGCATCGACTCCATCCACACCGTGCTCTCCACCAACCCGGCCCTGGTCGAGGGGCTGGAGCTCGGTTCCCTGGAGCCCGATGTCGCGGAGTCCGCGTTCGTGGTGGTGTCTGCGGGGGCGTTCGGAGGCCGCTGGTTCGAGCGCGGGGACGTGCTCGTGTGTACCGAGGGGGCTCGCCCGGGACAGGCGGTCGTGCTCGTGGCGCACGGGCGGGGGCGTCCCCGGCTCGGACACCAGCGGGGCCAGGGCTTCACCGGGGACAGGGGGGAGCCCTGCAGCTCGGACCGTTGGATGGCCGCTGGCGCGGTCCAGTGCATCTGGACGCGAGCAGACGGTCAGCGGTGGCTGGCAGAGGAGAAGCCCGCCCTGGTGGAGCCCGTTTCCGACTCGGCCTTCCTGGCGTTGCTCGCACCGATTCCCGCTGCGCCTCGCGCGACCTGGCCCGGGGAGGGGACCCGGTCGCGCGAGGGGCAGTCAGGGGATGCGGCCCCGATGCACCAGCTCTCGCTCTTCGGTGGTGGCGCCCGCCCGGCGAGGGCCGCGTGAGGCCCGTGGTCTCCGCGGCGGCTGCCCGGGTGGGATGCCCGGGCAGCTCTCTCGTGGCCGCGCCCTGGTGGACCCTAGAGGAAGACCACCAGGCCCAGGATGGACACGATGATGAACGTCGGGATGAGGAACATCGCGGCGTAGCCGATGTAGCCGAAGAAGCTGGGCATCGAGTACGGCTTCACGGTCTCGACCACGTCGTTGCCGTCCTCGTCGGTGGTGTGGACTTCCATCGTGTAGTTCTCGGCGATCGCGCGAACCATGAAGTTCGGGCCGTTGCCGATGTAGGAGCCTGCACCCAGGAAGACTGCGCCCAGGCTGATCGCCATCAGGATGCCCATGCTGTGCTCGCCCATGAGCGGCGACAGGTCGTTCGCCGACACGCAGGTCGGGTCGATGCCACAGGCGACGGACGCGAAGGTCACGTAGGTCGGGGCGTTGTCCAGGAAGGCGGACAGGGCACCTGTCATCCAGAAGAACTGCCACGGCTCGGTCAGTCCCAGCTGGTCGCCGTTGGCCTGGAGCATGGCGGTCGCCGGCACCATGGCCACGAAGATGCCGATGAACAGCGCGGCGACCTCGAGGATCGGGCCGTACTCGAACTTGTTGCGCTCGCGGATCCGCTGGGAGGTCACCCACAGGGACAGGCCGGCCAGCGCCGCCATGACGATCTCGCGCAGGAAGTAGTCGCGGGGATCGAGGCTCCACGCCGCGGCATGGCTCTGGCCGTGTCCGTCATCGTGGGCGTCGTCGTGGCTGTCACCGTGGGCGCCGGCCGCCGCGGCGTGCTCGCCGTCGTGGCCCGCCTCGTCCTCGTGGTGCTCGGTCGCGCCGGCCTCGTGCTCGGCGGCATGCTCCGCGCCCTCGGCGCCATGATCGGCACCCTCTGCGTCGTGTGCGCCACCATCGGTGTCGTGGGCGCCCTCGTCGTGGGCCATGCCAGCCTGCTCGGCGTGCTCACCCTCGGCGTGGTCTGCGGGGGCGTCGCCTGCTGCATCGCCATGACCGGTGGCGGCAGGCTCTCCTTCGCCGGTCGCGGCGGCCTCGGTCTCCGGGGCGGCCATGGCGCTCGTGGACAGCCAGGCCGCATCGGCGAACCCGTCTGCTGAGCCGTGCTCGGCCGGGGCCTCGATGGAAGCGTGGCCCTCGCCGTGCTCTTCGGGGGTGCTGTGGCCCACCGGGGAGAGCAGCAGGACCGCAGCGATGACGCCGCCCAGCAGCAGGAAGTTGATGCTGCCCTCGAGGCCCAGGGGCTCGACGTTGGCCGCATCGATGGCCTTCTCGCGGACGGACTCCTTGCGGTACATGATCGTGTCGAGCACGTAGAAGACGGCCAGGAGGAAGCCGACGGTCGGGATCCAGATCCACCACAGGTGGGTCAGGGTCCAGAAGAAGTCGACGCCGCGGAGGTAGCCGAGGAAGAGCGGCGGGTCGCCGATTGGCGTCAGGGCGCCGCCGATGTTCGACACCAGGAAGATGAAGAAGATCGGGATGTGCCAGGTGTGCTTTCGCTCGGCGTTGGTGCGGAGCATCGGCTGGATCAGCAGCATCGATGCGCCGGTGGTGCCGATGACGTTGCTGATCACGGCGCCGATCAGCAGGAAGGCGGTGTTGACCCCGGGCTTGCCCTGCAGATCACCCTTCAGGAGGATGCCGCCCGAGATGATGAACAGGCTTCCCAGCAGCGCGATGAACGAGACGTACTCAATCACCGCGTGGGTCAGGCCCATGCCGGCCTCGCAGCCGAGCCGGCCGGAGTCGGTGAAGTAGAGGTACACGAGGTACAGCAGGACCGGCGCGGCCCAGCCCATCGCGGTGATGAGCTGGTTCTTGTTGTGGTGCCACCAGTGCCCGGCGACCATCGGGACGATGGCGATGGACAACAGCAGCCCCGCAAAGGGAATGACCCAGAGCACCGAGAGGTCGCCCAGGCTGGTGCCGGGAAGTGCATCGCAGCCGCCGCCGGAAGCAAGGGCTGGGGTTGCGATCAGTACACCGACGAAGGTGGCAAGGAGGGCTCGAATCACGTCATCGCTCCGGTACCGAAGACAGGCCCTGGCAGCCTGTCAGACGTGGAGGGTACCACCGCCCTGACCCCGTCCGGCCGACTGGTGGGCTCTGGGGTGAAAGGGCGCTGTCAAATGCTCATGTCGGTAGTGCTTGCGGATCCAAGCGGCCCCGACTTGAGCGCTGCCAACGTCGATCTCGGGCTGGACGCGATGGGCGGATGGAGGACCGGATGGATCCGCTATTCGGCGTCCGGAACGGGCAACAGCACCAGGGTCTGCAGCTGGTAGGTCCCGTTCGGGAGGGGCGGCGTGCTCACCGTCGTGTCAGCGCCCGCCAGCTGCTCCTCGGTGCCGGCGATGCCGAACACGTACACCACGTCTCCGTCTGCCCCCGGGTGCAGGAGGTAGAGGCCGTACACGTCCACGGACGCGCTGAAGCCCGCACCCTCCAGCGGCGCGACCAGCCGGGAGTCGAAGTCGCCGATGCCGACGATGAGCGGCACGTTCTCGCCCTGCTCCGTCGACTCCGGCTGGGGGATGGTCCAGCCGCACGGGGAGTCCTCGGCGTCGTTGGCCAGGAGATCGAGCTGCCACCAGCCCAGCAGCGGCTCGCCCTCGAGGGTCTCCGCGGGCCCGTCCATGGCGCTGGTCACGGCGAAGCTGCAGGTGACCGGGTCGCTGCTGGTGCCCTGCCAGGGGCGGCCCTGGTCGTCGACAAAGGCGACCGAGATCGACGAGGCCTCCGGGGAGACCACGCCGCCGACCAGGGTGAGCTCGCCGTCGAGCCGCCAGTAGGTGGGCGCCGTGTCCAGGTTCGGATCGTCGGTGTCCCCACCGGTGTCCGCATCCGTGTCGTTGGACCCCCGATCCGCGTCGGTGTCGTCCGCGCTCAGCGCGTCACCGTCCGAACAGGCGGCCAGCGTCGCGAGGGACAACAGCAGGGTCAAGCGGAGTGCGATGGCCATGGGACCTCTCTCGTGCCGTAGCCACTCGGCGTGCGCCGAGCCAGCTGCAGGGGGGATCCTGCAAGCCGCGTTCCACCCCGGATGGCACCGTCTGGGACGCGATGTCGGGCCGGTCCGTGCGCGGTGGCACCTTGGGTTGGAGACACCGATGTCGTGCCGCCCGCGGCTAGAGGGGCCAGGCCCACGCCGGCCAGGCTGTCAGGGTCGACGCCGCGGCGGGGTCGTCGTCCGCGTCGGAC
>CALATR010000882.1 GCA_937891875.1 uncultured Pseudomonadota bacterium
CCGGAGCCGCCGTCCGGCGCTTCGCCTCGCTGGTCGCCGGTCTCGTCGCCCGGACCCTCCGGGCCTGACCCACGGAGCACCCCATGGCTGGCAAGTGGACCACCGCCGAGCTCGTCGTCGGCAACGTCTACGACACGACGTTCTACGTGAACCCGGTCGACGGATCGCCCTACCGCTACCGCGCGACCCACCTCGACGGACGGCGGGCGCCCAAGGTGATCCTCTCCGACGACGAGCGGATCCGACCCGGCAGCCGCACCCGCGTCCGCCTCGAGAAGGTGCACAAGCCCGAGCGCGCCGACCGCGGCTGGCTGCAGGTGGAGGTGCTCGACGTGCTGGAGCTCGAGATCGAGGGGATCTACCTCGATCCCATCGTGTCGAAGAAGCTGCAGGTGCTGCTGGAGAGCGGGCTCAACATCCTGCTCGACGGGCCCCAGGGCTCGGGCAAGACGGTGCTCGCCAAGGCGCTCGCCGAGACGCTGGGCATGGAGTTCGTCTTCTTCAACTGCGCCGCGGTGCTCGAGGCGACCGACTTCCTGGCGACCATCCAGGTCCGGGCGAGCGACTCGGGCTCGCCGATCACCGACTTCGTCAGCACCGATCTGCGCAAGGCGCTGCTGGAGGCCGGAGAGAGCCGCAAGAAGCGCTACCTCGTGTTCCTCGACGAGCTGAACCGCTGCCCCGAGCCCGCCCGCAACGCGCTCATGCCGGCACTCGACAGCGTGCGCAAGGTCTTCGACCCGGTCACCAACAGCTTCCTCTCCATCCCGGACAACGTGCAGTTCGTTGCCGCGGTCAACCGGGGGCGGGCCTTCTCCGCGACCTTTGGCATCGACGCCGCCCAGCTCGACCGCTTCGCCCCCCTGCAGGTCACCTACCTGCCCGCCGAGGAGGAGGTGAAGCTGCTGCGCAGGCGCCACCCCGAGGTCACCCGCAGCCGGGTCGAGCTGGTCGTGCAGATCGCCAATGTCGTGCGCGACAACCCCGAGGTGGTCAGCGGACTCTCGGTGCGCGCCACCGAAGAGGCCTGCATCTACCTGGCACATCCGCTGCTGGAGTCCGCGGACGACGACATGTTCGCCGAGATCCTCAAGTCCAGCTTCTGCGGTCGCCACCCGGGCTCCTGGAACGAGCCCGACACCGACGCCGGCATTGTCTGGCGCCTGATCCTCGACGCGATGGACGCGTGGCGGAAGGTGAAAGGGCGCAGGTGACCCCGGCTGCTGAGACTGCGGGTTGGTGGGGTCCGCCGGCGGCAGACCCGATACGCGATCCGCCACGCAGACCCGGAGGGTCCCCATGTCCCGCATCGCTGTCCTCGGTACCGGCCTCCTCGGCGCAGGCTTCGCCCACAACCTGCTGCGCCAGGGCCACGACGTGGTCGTCTGGAACCGCACCATCGAGAAGACCGCAGCCCTGGTGGAGGCCGGGGCGACCGCCGCGGAGAACCCGGCGGCCGCGGTGAAGGGTGCGGACCGCGTGCACCTGGTGCTCACCGCCGACGACGCCGTCGACAGCGTCATCGAGGCTGCACGCGCCGGCCTGGCGGGCGAGACCTGGGTCATCGACCACTCGACCAACGCCCCCGCCCGGGTCGCCGAGCGCCACCGCATCCTGCGCGGCCAGGGCGTGCGCTACGTGCCCGCGCCGGTCTTCATGTCGCCGGCCAACAGCCACGAGGGCACCGGCCTGATGCTGCTGGCCGCGTCCGACGCCGACGCCGCCACCCTGGTGCCGATCCTCTCCACCATGACCGGGCAGGTCTGGCACGTGGGCGAGCGACCGGACCTGGCCGCGGTCTACAAGATCATGGGCAACGGCGTGCTGGTCTCGGTCGCCGGGCTGATGGGCGACCTCTACACCATCGGCCAGCAGAACGACCTGACGCCGGATCAGGTGGACACGCTGTTCGAGAACTTCCGCCTCGGAAGCATCTTTCCGCGCACGGGCGGCCGGGTCCGCAACGCGGCGAGCATGGACACCAGCTTCGCCCTGACGATGGCGCGCAAGGACGTCGGCCTCATGGTCGACGCCGCCGGCGGACCGGACAGCCTCACCGTGCTGCCCGCGGTCGCCTCGGCCATGGACCAGGCCATCCAGACCGGCGACGGCGAGCGCGACTTCGCGATCATGGCGTGGCGCACCCGGCCGGACGAGGGCTGACGTGCTCCGGCCCCAGGGGCACCCGCTCATCGCCGCCGCCATCGACCTGGTCATGGCGCCGATGGACCGACTGCGCCCCAGGGTCGTGCAGCACGCCCGGGGCCGGACCCTGGAGATCGGGGCGGGCACCGGGCTGAACTTCGCGTACTACGCCGATGATGTCGAGCTGGTCGCCATCGAGCCCGACCCGCACATGCTCCGGCGGGCCCGGGCGCGGGCAGAGCGGCTGGGCCGCGCGGTGGAGCTGGTGCAGACCGGCGCCGAGGCGCTGCCCTTCGAGGACGACAGCTTCGACACCGTCGTCGCGACCTGGGTCTTCTGCACGATCCCAGACGCCGCCGGCGCCGCCGCCGAGGTGGCGCGGGTGCTGAAGCCGGGCGGGGTGCTGCTCTTCGTCGAGCACGTGCACAGCGACCACGCTCCGGCACGGGCGGTCCAGCACGCGATCAATCCGGCGTGGAAGCAGATGGCGGGCGGCTGCCAGCTGGTCCGCGAGCCGGTCGCCCTGCTGGAGGAGGCGGGCCTCGAGATCCGCGACCTGCGCCCCTGGGGGGGCGAGAGGTGGACGGTCTTCCCGATGCTGCGCGGGGACGCGCACAAGGCCCCGTGAAGGTCCTGGTCACCGGGGCGTCGGGCTTCCTGGGCGGCCACGTCGTGCACAGCCTCGTCGAGGCGGGGCACACCGTCCGTGCCCTCGTGCGACCCACCAGCGACGTGCGCGACCTTGCGGGGATCGCGCTGGCCCAGGGCGACCTCGACGCCCAGACCGGCCTGACCGCCGCGACCGCGGGCATGGACGCGGTCGTACACTGCGCCGCCAAGGTCGATGACGCCGGCAGCTACGAGGCCTTCGCCCGCACCAACCTCGCCGGCACCGAGGCCCTGCTGCGGGCGGCGCGGGCCAGCGGGGTCCGGCGCTTCGTGTTCGTCAGCTCCCCCAGCGTGGTCATGGACGGCCGCGACCAGGTCCGCATCGACGAGTCGACCCCCTACCCGAGCCGCTACCTGCACCCCTACGCCAAGACCAAGGCCCTGGCCGAGCAGGCCGTGCACGCCGCCCACGGCGACGCGATGCAGACCATCTCCCTGCGCCCCCGCGGCATCTGGGGACCGGGCGACTGGAGCGGCCCCATCCCCCGGCTCCTCGACCGCATGGCGCGAGGCAGACTCCCGGATCTGTCCGGAGGAAGGCGCGTCCTGGCGGACATGTGCTTCGTCACCAGCGCCGCGTGGGCGTGCGTGCTGGCCGTCCAGGCGGAGCGGGTCCACGGCCGCGCCTGTTTCGTCACCGACGACGCCCCGGTGGACGTGTGGGCCTTCGCCCGAGAGCTCGCCGCGCGCTACCGCCTGCC
>CALATR010000883.1 GCA_937891875.1 uncultured Pseudomonadota bacterium
AGTCCATCCGAGAGTCCGAGGACGATCACGGGTCAGCCACCCAGCCCGCGTCCCGCGACTTCGATGCCCGCCGCGGCCAGCTTGAGCGGGGTCAGGTCCTGCGCCTTGGTGGTCAGCTCGACCAGGGCCAGCTGCCCGTTGGCGAACGCCAGCTGCTCCGCCAGGGAGCGGATCATCGCGACCCTTAGCACCCGGCCCGCCGGATCGGCCCGCCCGACGGTGCGCGCCCAGCCCGTGCGGTCCAGCCGCAGCACGACGACCTCGTCGCGGGTGATGCAGGTGGCGCTGCGCGGCCGGTTGTCGACCAGGCCGGCCATGCCGAAGATGTCACCCTCGTCGAGGGTGGCGACCGGCTCGACCCGCTCTCCCTGGGTGGCGACCAGGACATCGACCAGGCCGGAGACGACCATGTACATGTCCTCGCCGCGCTCGCCCTCGGTGCACAGGAACTCGCCCGGGCCCCACGCCTCGGGCTGGAAGACGCTGGCGACCCCCTCCAGGGTTCCGCTGTAGACGCCCTCGAACAGGCGGCTGCCGGCGAGTGCCTTCACGATGTCGATCTTGGGGGTCGCGCGCTGGCCTCCGGCACCGAACAAGGCAGTCACTCGGTCGAACCAGGATTTTGGCGGGGTGACGTCGGCGAGTTCCGTGCCCTGGGCCAGCTCGGCGATGCGCACGTCCACCGCCCGCAGGCGCTGGACCAGCGCGGCGAGGGCGAACTCCTCGATGCGCATGGCCACGGGGTTGTCGCGCTCGACCAGCTCCTCGTATCCCTCGCGGGTGAGGATCAGCAGCGTGGCCTCGGTGTTGGTCTCGACGGTGGCGGTGCGCACGCCCTCGGTGAACAGGCCGATCTCGCCGACCATCTCGCCGGGCTTCGCCGTCCAGAGGTCCACGTCGCCGGTGCGGATCTCGAGCTCGCCGTCGAGCACGTAGAGCAGCGACGGATCGACGTCCCCCTCCACCATCAGCGGCGTGCCGTGGTGCACCGTCACCTGCTCGAACAGGTGCAGGGCCTGGTCGCGCTGCCGCCCGGTCAGGCCCTCGAGCAGGGGCACGGGGAACTCGGTCATGAAGCCTCCTGGCCCGTCAGCCTATGACGGGCCGGAGCGACGTGAAAGCGCGGCCGCTCAGCCGACGTCGATGAGCCGCGCCACCAGCGGGTGCAGTCGCACCGTCGCGTCTTCGCCGATCCCCTGCTCGAGCAGGAGGCCGTGCTGCAGGAGCCGCACCTTGCGGTCCGCGGGCACCTCCAGGCCATCGGTGCCGTGGGCGGCGCGCAGGGCGTTCCGGTCCCCGGCGTGCAGCAGGCGGCGGAAGCGCTCGACCCGATCGCGGATGGCATCGGCGATGGCGGCCTCGTCGACGGTGTCGTCCGCGTAGGCCCACGCGTCGCGCACGAGGCCGAGCAGGTCGCGCAGCACGCCCCCGCTGGCCGCGACCAGCTGGTCGACAACGGCGTCCGGGAGGGGATCGTCCTCACCGTGGGCAACGGCGGACAGGTGGGCCCGGGCGACCGCCCGCAGGAAGTCCCGACCGCTGTCCGACTCCGGGTCGAGCGGGTCCAGCACCACCATGCGGAAGCGATCGACCACCGCGAGGTTCTCCGAGCCCACGGCGACCGCGGGGGCCCCAACCACCACCAGCTCGGCCTGGGACTGCAGCTCCAGCAGGCGGGACAGGATGGCGCGGGCGGTGTCCGGGTCGAGCGCGTCGAGACCGTCGACCAGCAGGGGCAGGCGCTCGACGTCGGCGGCGCCGGTCAGCTCGTCCCAGGCGGCGCGGGCCATCTCGAGCGGGCTCAGGGTGCGGCCCTGCCCCTGCGGAAAGTGGGGGTCAGACGCCCGCAGGTCCTGGACCAGGAAGGGCGACGGCTGGTCGTCCGGACCCTGCTGCCCCCACCACTGCACGGTCTCGGTGGCCACGTCGAAGAGCACGCGGTCGGGGTCGCTGCCGTGACGCAGGGTGGCGAGGTCGAGGAGCACGGCAAACCCACCGTTCTCGGCCAGCACCGCAGCGGCGCGGGCGAGCTCGGTCGACTTGCCGAGGCCAGGGTGGCCCACCAGCAGGATGGGGCAGAGTCCGCGCTGGATGCGCTTTGCGAGCCAGTCCCCTCCCCCGCCGCGGGAGCCGGCCTCGCGGGGTCGGGCGACGTAGCGGTCGTCGTCGGGGGTCAGGGGCTCGAAGGGGTCGACGCGCACGGCTACTCGCTGGGGTCCAGGCCCGCGGCCTCGGGACGCACGACCAGCACGGGCACGGGCGCCTCGCGCAGCAGCGACTCCGCGACGCTGCCGAACACCATGCGGGCCAGGCCGGAGCGCCCGTGGGTGCCCACGATGATGAGCCCCGGGCGGTGACGCTCGGTGGCGGCGAGGATCGCGTCCTTGGCGTCACCGTGGCCAAGGTCCTTCACCACCTCGATGCCGTCGCGCTGAAGCAGGGCGACGTAGGGCTCGA
>CALATR010000884.1 GCA_937891875.1 uncultured Pseudomonadota bacterium
CGGGGAGGGCGGGCTGGTGCTGGTCACCGGCGCGTCGCTGCTGTGCTCGCGGCTGGGGCGCACCGGTCCGTGGGTGTACGGGCCCGTGGCGCTCGTGATCGTCGCCGGCCTCGTGCTGGGTGGAGGGGTGCTGTGAGTACGCGCCGGGACCACCACGTTAGGCGCGTCGAATGAGCGTTCCGCCTGCCATCGCGTTTCGTGGGGTCCGCCGAACCTTCGGGCGCGTCGTCGCGGTCGATCGGGTGGACCTCGAGCTGCCCCGCGGCCGATTCGTCGGTCTGATCGGCCATAATGGTGCGGGCAAGAGCACGCTGCTGCGCATGCTCACCGGCCTGCTCCAGCCCACCGAGGGCACCGTCGAGATCGACGGCATCGACGTGCACGCCCGGCCCCAGCAGGCCCGCGAGCGCATGGGTGCGGTGCCCGAGCGGCCGGCGCTGTACGAGTACCTCACCGCCCGCGAGTGGCTGACCTTCGTGGCCGAGGTGCGCGGCGGCGCCGAGGCCATCGACGAGCTCCTGGCCGCGATGGACCTGTCCGGGGACGCCGATCGCCTCATCCGCGAGTTCAGCCAGGGCATGCGGCGCAAGGCGGCGCTGGCGGCAGCGCTGCTGGGCTCGCCGCCGGTCATCGTGCTCGACGAGTCGCTCAACGGCCTGGACCCCCCGTCCGCAGCTCGGGTGAAGGGGCTGCTCCGCGATCGGGTGGACGCCGGCGCCACCGTGCTGCTGTCGACCCACGTGGTGGACACGGTGGAGAAGGTCGCCGATCGGGTCGTCATGCTCGCCCACGGCCGGGTCGTCGTGGACGAGGACGCGCGCGCCCTGCCCCCGGGCGGTCTGGAGGAGCTCTTCCTCGAGCGTCTCGCCGCCAGCCACCGGGCGGGGGCGTCCGACGACAAGCCGCCGGCAGCGCCGCAACCCGACGCGGGGTCCCGCCGGTGAGGGGCGCGCTCGCCATCCTGCTCCTGTCCGGGTGCGGGTGGTTCAGCGCGCCAGAGCCGGTGCGGATCGTCGTGCAGGCCGAGTACCCGGGTGCCGCCGCCGAGCACGTCGAGCGCGCGGTCGCCGAGCCGCTGGAGGAGGCGGTCCGTGGGGTAGCGGGGCTGGAGCACGTGCTCACGGTCAGCCAGGAGGGGAGCGCCGTGCTCTTCCTGCAGATCCGACCGAAGTCGCGGCAGCTGGCCGACATCGAGGCCCAGCGCGCGGTCATCGAGCGGCTGCAGGAGGTGAACACCCTGCCCGACGACGTGGTGCGGCCGGTGGTCTACACCACCGGCGCGCGGCGCAGCTGGCTGAAGGCGGGAGCCAGCCCGGACGAGGTCAACGAGGCGGTCGGGGCCCAGGCGCACCAGGGGATCCGCGCGGCGGAGCTGCAGGTGGCCCAGTCGGCCGAGACCTGGCGTCTGAAGCCTGCCTTGCTGCGGGAGCACCAGGTGACGCCCGCGGCGGTGGACGCCGCCGTCGACGCCGCCCTGGGGGATGGGCGCTGGGCGTCGGGCAGTACGCCGGTCGGAGACGGGATCACGCTGGAGCAGGTCGCGACCCGCGGGCAGGACGACCACCGCGCGGGGGCCTTCCTCGACGGGGTGCCGGCAGCCGTGGTGGTGGCGGCCCCCGAGGCGCGCCTCGCCGGCTGGACCGCGTTCGACGAGGCGGCCATGGACTGGAGCGAGGAGTGCGTCGTGCTGGTGGAGGAGGGCCCCCCGCCCGCAGTCGAGGGCTCCCGCTGGATCCGCGACGGAGGCGTGTTCTACGGGCGCCTGCCCGAGGGCAGGCTGCCGCCGGGACCCACCCTGACCCGCTGGTCGTGCGCGCTGCCCCGAGTCCGGGTGGCGATCGTCGGCGATGCTGGCGCGGTGGACGCGACCGGCGAGGGGCTCCAACGGTGGGCGGGCGCCGCCGCCGTGCTGCCCGTGCCGACGTGGTCCCCGGTCGACCCCGAGCTGTCCGTCGAGGTCGACCGCGACGTGCTCGCCCAGCTCGGCCTGCCCGTCTCCGAGGTCGCCCGGTCGATGTCCGCGCTGGGTCGGGTGCGCACCGGACCCAACGGCGAGCGGGTGGTGCTCGACCGGCCCGATGATGTCAACCAGCTCCTCGACTGGCCGCTCGTCGACGTGCAGGGCCGCTGGATCCCGCTCTCCGCGGTGGCTGCGGTGTCGATCGCCGCTCCCGCGCGCCCCCGCGTCCGCCTCGACGGCCGCGAGGCTCGCCTGGTCGACGTGGTGCTGGGCGAGGGCGTGAGCATCGACGAGGCGCCGGTCGCGGACGGTGCCCGGCTGGTCGTGCTCGACGGACTCGGGCCCGACCGGATCTGGGAGTAGGCGGTGGCGGCGGCGGACACCGAGCGACGCCGGCGGCGCGACGACTGGAAGGCCCGTCGTACGTCGGCGCGGCGGCTCCTGGCGCTGGTGCTCACCCTCGCGGTGGTCGGGGTGGCCCTGCTGCTGAACGGGGCCGAGTCGTGGTGGTCGCGGATCGTGGTGCACGCGGTGCTCGCCGCGGCCCTCGTCCTGGGGCTCCGGCTGCCGACCGCGCGACTGCAGAAGACCGCCGCGGTCCTGCCCCTGCTCGCCGTGCCCGCGCTGGTGTTCCTGTTCGCCGCACCCACGCTGATCCCCCTGCCCACCGGCCTGCTCGCGACCCTGGCTCCTGGCACCGCCGCCGCCTTCCCCGACCAGGCCCACGCCCTGTCCATCGATCCCGAGGCGACCGCGTACGGTCTCGGCGTGCTGGGGCTCGTCGCCGGCACGGTGGTCATGTCCGGCCTCGCGCTGCCCCGTCGGCGGCGCCTGCGGCCCGAGCGCGCGGCCAGCATCGCCCTGCTGGTCCTCGGCCTGATCTTCGGCGTACATCGACTGCTCCAGCCCGATGCGCTCTACGGGTTGATCCCGGTCAAGGCGGTCGGCGGCGCCCAGAGCGCGCCGCTCATCAACGCCAACTTCGTCGCCACCGTGGTGCTCGGACTGCTGCCCCTCGCGGTCGGCGGCCTGTCCCGGCGGCGGGATCCGAACCGCCCCTGGACCTGGGTCGTGCTGGCCGGGGTGCTCGCCGGGCTCGCCGTCATCGCGGGGGTGGGGTCCCTCGGTGCGGTGCTGGTGCTGGTCCTGCTCCTGCTCGTGGCCGGCCTGCGCCTGCTCACGCGGATCTTCGCCCCGTCCCTCGCTGGGTTCGCACCGGTGCTCGGCGTCGTGCTTGGCGTGGTGCTCTTCATCCCCGCCGTGTGGCTCGAGTCCACCGTCGACCCGACCTCCTCGGTCGGCCACCGCCTCGTGCAGTGGTCGCGCTCCCTGGCGCTGTTCGCGGAGCACCCGGTCAGCGGCACCGGGCTGGGCGCCTACCGGGTCGCGTTCGAGCCCCACACCCTGCCCTTCGACGCGGCGACCTACACCCACCTGCACAGCGATCCCGGGCAGCTCCTGCTCGAGCTGGGGGTGGTGCCGACGGTGATCATCACGGCGGTCCTGTTGTGGTCGTGCTGGCCGGCCATGCGCAGACCCCAGGAACAAGCTGCATGGTGGGCCAGCCTGGGCGTCATCGGGATCGTGCTGCACAGCCTGGTGGACTTCCCGCTCCACCTGCCTGGGATCCTGCTGCTGGCGACCTTGCTGCTCACCTGGCGGGTGGTCGGACTGGGTCCGCCTCGCGACGGGAGCGCTGGCGTCATGCGGGTCGTGCTGGGGGGGCTCATCGTGGTGCAGCTGGCGGCGATCGGCCTCACCGCGTGGCTGGGTCCGGTGCGGGCAGCGGCGCCGAAGCTGCTGGTCGGAACACCCGATCCCGCCCAGGTCGCGTGGGTCGCAGCGGCGGCGCCATGGCGCGCGGAGCCCTGGCTGGTCGAGGCGCGCGAGCTGGCCCGCGAGGGGAAGGTGGCGGACGCGACGCCGCTCGCCTATGCGGCGATCACCAGGAACCCGGCGGATCCCGCGGTCCTGACCCAGGGGGCTGGGATCATCGCCCTGGGCGGTAGCCTCGACACGGCGGCCGACCTGCTGGACCGGGCGATCCTCCGGGACCCGGCCGATTTTCGCAGCCGGGCGCTCGCCAGCCGGGTGGCGGAGGCGAGGGGGGACGACGCCCTGGCGCTGGCCCACTGGACCGCGGCCATCCAGCGCTGGCCCTGGCCGGCCCTGGTCGAGGAGAAGCCGTTCGAGCGCGCCTTTCAGCTGCAGCCGCTGGGCCTGTACTGGATCGACGCCCTGGCCGACGGTCCCGAGCCCCACATCTCGGTCTACCTCGGCTACGTCCTGCTCGACCGCGGCGAGCCCTTCGAGGCGTTGATCGCCTTCGAGCAGGCGATGGCGGGAGAGGAGCGCTACCGCTGGGTGCCCCGCTACGGCGTCGCCCTCGCGGAGACCGGCCAGGTGGACCGCGCGATCGCGTTCCTCGACGAGGCGGACGCCCACGACACGACCGGCGAGGCGCGCATGCGGCGGGCGAGGCTCCTGCTGGCGGCGGGGCGCTGGGAAGAGGCCCGCGAGGACGCGTACGTCGCGATGAGCAAGCGCCGCGACTACGTGCAGGCCCGGCTCATCGTGCTGGAGGCGACCGAGCAGCTGGAGGGTGGCGAGGCGGCGCTGGAGCGAGCCCGGTTCGTCGTCGGCTCGCCGGAGGACGCTTCGGCGGGCGAGGCCCGGTTGTTGGCTCGGATCGCCGAGGATCTCGCGCGGTTCCCCGACTGCGTGGACTGGCTCGAC
>CALATR010000885.1 GCA_937891875.1 uncultured Pseudomonadota bacterium
GCCGGCCGAAGCTGGAGACTGGAGACTGGAGACCGACCCGCCACTCCCGCGTTCCCGCCCGCAGCACCGCGACCGCGCGACAGACGCGGGCGCCCCGCCACTCCCGCAATCCCGCCCGCAGCACCGCGAAACCCCGCCAAACAAGGCCGATCTCCGCTCCGCTACTCCTCGCCCTTCACCGGCATCGGACCCCACTTCTCGATGATCGGACCCTCCGTCTGGCCGAACCAGTAGGGACGAGGTGGATCTTCGGCCGTGCGGATCCGCTTGAGCCAGCTGACGCCGCCGGTGCCTGCGTAGTGGTTGTCCATCGCGAACACCGGGTCTGCCATCGCCGTCGGCAGGTCGACGAAGACCACGCCCTGGGCCTTCCAGCGGGCGACCAGGGTGCCGATCTCGTCGGCGACCAGCTCGTTCATGTGCACCAGCACGGTCTGGGGCACGTCGCGGCCGGGCACCTCCGCCGCCATGGCGACCCCCTCGCGCAGGGCCTCGTCCATGTGGGCGTGGAAGTCTGCGACCACCGCGTCGGCCCGCGCCCGGTCGTCGGCGGCGAGGGCGCGGCGGTAGGCGTAGGCGTACATCCACTCGGTGGTGGCGATGGTGACCGGGGCCGTGCGCTCACCCAGCTCGGCGAGTCCGGCGGTGGCGGCGTCCCGGGCCTCCGCGCCGTTGCCGTAGCCCAGGTAGGGGTAGCGCAGCCAGGCGACGTCCGCGCCGATCCTGCCCTCGATGGTCTCGTGGCAGGCGGCCGCATCGGCGAGCCAGGCCTCCGGACCCAGGCGGTTGAGCGGGGCGTGGCTGTGGGTGTGGTTGCCGACCGCGTGGCCGGCCTGGTGCCACACCGCCAGGGTGCCGTCGCCCTCGCGCAGACGGTCGCAGACCACGAAGACCGAGGCCGCGACGTCGTGCTGGCCCAGGACGCCGATCAGGCGCTGGTTGAGCGCCAGGGTGTCCTCGGGGGACAGGCGCATCGGCGTGCCGCGCTCGGTCATGTAGGGCACGTCGTCGATCGTCAGGTGCACCCGCACTCCCTCGAGGGAGACGGACGCACGGTCGACGGAGACCGGGGCTGCCGGCGCGGGTGCGGCGACCGGCTGGCTCGACGGCGCGTCGACCGCCGCGGCGGGGGCCTTGCAGCCCGAGACCGCGACCGATCCACCGAGGATCAACGCCGCGAACAGCGAGCCGGCGAGCCGGAGTCTCACGACAGGATCTGCTGCAGCTCCGACAGCGCCTGCCGCTCCTCGCTGGATACGCTGGCGAAGCCCAGGATGCCGCCGGACGCCCGGGCGACCTTCTCGGCCTTGGCCAGCATCTCCTCGCGCAGACGGGTCTTCTCGTCGGCGGAGAGGTGCGGCGACAGCTCCGTGTGGAAGTCGCGCCAGGCCTGGAACAGCTCCGGGTTGGGCCGCTCGGTCAGCCAGGACTCGAGCAGGTGGTAGCCGGGAGAGGTGCTCTTCAGGCCCGAGCCGGTGGCCTCGAGCAGGATGGACTTGCGCTCCGCGGCGTCCAGCACCCGGTCACTCCAGGCGACGTGCAGCATGGGCACGATGGAGAACGCGGTCAGCGTCATCGGGGTGACGCCGAGGTCCACCATCTTGCGCAGGACCGCCTGGTCCTTCATGCCGGTGATCTCGGACAGCTCCGCGACGGCATGGTCCTTCGCGCGCTCGGTCTTCAGCCGCTCGATCTGCTCGGCCTCACGGTCGTGGAAGAACTTGCTCTCCAGCGCCCGGCCGCGATCTCCGAGGGGCTCGTTCGACGACATCGCTACTCCACCGATGGGGTTGGGGTCCGCCTGTAACGCCGGCCCGGCCGGCGCGTCACGCCTCGTCGTCGTCTTCGTCGACGTCGACTGCACCTACCTCGGGGCCGCCCGCCGTGGCCAGCCGCTCCCCGCCTCCGCCGCCGCCCTCGTCGCCCTCTTCGGGGGGAGGCTTGCTGCGCCAGTACGGCTGGTCGCCGGAGCGCAGGCGGCGGACCAGGAAGAACAGGCTGACACCGAAGATCAGCAGGCTGCCGACCTGGCCGGGGGTGACGCCGGTCCAGAAGGGCAGTGCCTCGGGGATGCCGGTGCCCTGCAGGGTGAGCCAGCGGTTGTCCGTCGCGGCGGGGCGCAGCAGGTCCATCAGCATGCGCGCGGGGCCGTAGATGACGCCGAGGATCAGGGGATAGACGCCGGGAATCTGCGGGCGGCGGTCCATGATCAGGAACAGGACCAGGATGCCCAGCGAGAGCAGGGCCTCGTAGAAGCCCATGTCGTGGGCGGCGACCACACCGGAGAAGTCGTTGTTGGTGAGGTCGGTGAAGTAGTCGAAGGCCGGCTGGCCATCGCTGGTGCACGGGCCCCAGCGGTAGTCCATCGTGGTGGCGGGCGGGTGCGGTTGCTCGGCGGCCCACTCGGGCACGGCGAAGGTCGCTGTCTCCATGGGCCGGCAGTACTTCGCGAGCCAGGACAGGGGGTTGGCCATGCTGACCTGGTCGGCGGTGAGGCCGGTGCCCGGGTGATCGTGGGCGACCGTGCAGCCCATGCGGCCGAAGAACCAGCCCAGGGCGAAGCCGAAGGCCATGTGGTCCAGGTTCGCCCACAAACGCAGCTTGTACCGGTGAAAGAAGTAGACCGTCAGCGGCACGCAGACCAGGAAGCCGCCGATGCTGGACAGGCCCTCCCAGACGTAGAGGAAGCGCACGGGATTGGTGAGGTAGCCCTCGAGGTCGTACATCAGGCCGTAGCCGACGTGGCCGCCGACGAACGTGCCCACGACCAGCCAGCCGATCAGGCGGTTGATCTGATCCGGATCATCTCCCTGGCGCCGCGCCCGCGACATGGCGAGCCAGCCACCGAGCAGGAAGCCGAGCGCCACCAGGATGCCGAAGCCGTGGATCTCGAGCTGCTCCAGAGGCAGCCCACCCGGCAGCGGGATGTGGAAGATGATGCGAGGGAAGAACGGGATGACGGCGAGCACGTGGGCGCCTCCGACGAGGTCCGGGGCCGACTACCCCGCGACCCCCTCCGGGGCCAACCGTGCCGACGGATGGCGACGGCCGCTGACCTCCCGCGCGTATACTCCCGCGGTACCAAGGCAGGTGCATG
This sequence comes from uncultured Pseudomonadota bacterium, assembly GCA_937891875.1. Lineage (GTDB taxonomy): Bacteria > Myxococcota_A > UBA796 > UBA796 > REDI01. Next base: position 3,098 of record CALATR010000885.1, read on the forward strand.
GCGGTCATCAACTTCGCACGGCGCGAGATCATCACGCGCATCGTCTACTTCGGTGCTCCCGGCGCCGGGACGACGTCGAACGTGCGGTACCTGTACGCGCATGGTCGCTGGAAGACCAACGGCCCGCTCCTCCCGTTCGGTCCGGAGGAGGGCGAGCAGACACACTTCTTCGAGCTGGTTCCCGAGGACGTGGATCTGCCCGGGTTCTCGATGCGGGTGCGGCTGTACTCGCTGCCCGGCGGGCTCGCCGACCGGGCGCACCGCGAGGAGGTCCTCCGTGACGCCGACGCCATCGTGCTGGTTGCCGACGCGCGGCCCGGACGCAACGAGGGCAACATCGACGCGCTGCTGGACCTCGATCGCCTGCTGAAGGACCTCGACGTCGAGCTCTCCACCCTGCCGATGGTCTTCCAGGTCAACCACACCGACCACGAGCACGCCGAAGACGTGCGCGAGGTGGTCTACGACCTCAATCCGTATGGACATCCGACCATTCCGGCCCGGGCCAGCGAGGGCATCGGCGTGGAGGAGACGCTCTCCAGGGTGATGGACGGCATCCTGCAGAGCGTGCGCGACAACCTCGCCGGTCAGCCGACGTCCCTGCACGTGCACGCCATCCATCGCCGCGAGGACACGGCGGCCGAGGCGGTGCTGGAGGCGCACCTGCGGGCCATCGCGCTCGCCCGGGCCGAGGCCGGGGAGCAGACCGAGGAGCGCGCGCGCCCCTGGACCCGGTCGAACTACGACATCCTGCCGACCGGCCCCGCGGTGGAGGTGCCCTACCAGCCGCCCGAGCTGATCGGCATGCGCCCCGTGCACATCCTCGACACCCGCCTCGACCGGGAGCACGTGCACGTCGACCTCGTGCTGGACGACTCGGAGGCCGGTCACCCGACGCGCTTGCGGGTCACCCTGGTGCCGCCGTCGCGGGTCATGAGCACGCCGACCGCGGTGAACCCGGGCACGCCCCACACGGACGGCACGGTGCCGGCGGTGCCGACCCGGGAGGAGGTGACGAAGAGCCTCCCCGACAAGATCGAGATCGTGAGCCGCGCCCCGGACAGCAAGGGGTGGGTGTGGTACGGGGTGGCCGGTGCGGCGGCTGGCATCGTGGCCGGTCTGCTGCTGGGCTTTCTCATCTGGGGCTGAGCGCTGGACGCCGATCGCGGGCATGAGTCAGGGGCGTCCTCGCCTCTCGCAGGGGAGCTCTCGCTGACGGGGGCGCGGTGGCGCCTCGCCCCGGTGGACCCGGCGGCGGTCGAGGCGTTGCTGGTCGATGGCATGGACCCGATCTCGGCTCGGATCCTGGCTCTTCGGGGACAGGC
>CALATR010000886.1 GCA_937891875.1 uncultured Pseudomonadota bacterium
GACCCACATCGCACTCTTCCCCGCCGATCCCGGCGAGTGCTTCACCATGGCCAAGGACGCCTTCGACCTGGCCGAGCGCTACCAGACGCCCACCTTCGTCGTCAGCGACCTCGACATCGGCATGAACGACTGGATGGTCGAGCGCTTCACCTGGGACGACAGCTACACGCCGGATCGCGGCAAGATGATGACCGCGGACGACCTCGAGCGCATCGAGACCTTCTACCGCTACCTCGACGTGGACGGCGACGAGATCCCCTACCGGACCCGGCCCGGGGTGCACCCCAAGGGCGCGTACTTCACGCGCGGCTCCGGCCACGACAAGTACGGCCGCTACACCGAGGACGACGAGCCCTTCCGCGAGGTGGTCGACCGCCTGCGCCGCAAGGTGCTCTCGGCCAAGGATGCCGTTCCTCAGCCGATCATCCAGCGTCGGGAGGGTGCGCGCTTCGGCATCGTCACCATCGGCGGCTGCGCGGGTGCGGTCGACGAGGCGTGCGCGCGCTGGGAGAAGGAGGGGCTAGCCGTCGACACGATGCGCATCCGCGCCTTCCCGTTCCCCGACTCGGTCGAGGCCTTCCTGCGCGAGCACGACGTCAACTACGTCATCGAGCAGAACCGCGACGGCCAGCTCCATCGCCTGCTCCTCATGGAGACCGGCATCGAGCGCGAGCGCATCGTCAGCGTCGTCGACTACGGCGGCCTCCCCCTGTCCGCCGACGCCGTCCAGACCAAGGTTGGAGCCCAGGCATGACCTACATCCGCAAGCCCGTCGCCCGGCACCCCAAGCTGGCGCAGAACAGCCTCGGCCTGACCGTGCGCGACTACGAGGGCAAGCTGTCGACCCTGTGCGCCGGCTGCGGCCACGACTCCGTCACCGCCGCGATTGTCCGGGCCTTCTGGCAGCTGGAGATCGAGCCCTACAAGGTGGTCAAGCTCTCTGGGATCGGCTGCTCCAGCAAGACGCCGACCTACTTTCTCAACGACGCCCACGGGTTCAACTCGGTCCACGGGCGCATGCCGTCCGTCGCCACCGGCGCCAACGCCGCCAATGGCGACCTGACCTACATCGGCATCAGCGGCGACGGCGACTCGCTCTCCATCGGCCTCGGCCAGCTTGCCCACGCCATCCGCCGCAACGTCAACCTCACCTACGTGCTCGAGAACAACGGCGTGTACGGCCTCACCAAGGGCCAGTTCTCCGCGAGTGCCGACGTCGGCACCAAGGCCAAGCGCGGCCAGGTCAACCTCGCCCGGCCCATCGACCCCGCCCTGCTCGCCATCTCCCTGGGCGCCACCTTCGTCGCCCGCTCCTTCTCCGGCGACAAGGACCAGCTGGTCCCGATCCTCGAGGCCGCCCTGCGCCACAAGGGCTTCGCGCTGGTCGACGTCATCTCGCCATGTGTGACGTTCAACGACCACAAGGGCTCGACCAAGTCCTACATGTACACCCGCGAGCACTACCACGAGGTCACCGAGGCCAGCCTGGTTCCGGGCTGCGACCCCATCCTCGCCAACCAGGCCGGCTCGCCCGGCGACCGCACCGTCGTCACCCTGCACGACGGCAGCCAGGTGCGCCTGCACACCGTCGATGGCGCCTACGACCCGTCCGACCGCCCCAGCGCCTTCGCCCACCTGGCCCACCTGGCCGCCCAGGGCGAGGTCGCCACCGGCATCCTCTACCTGGAGGAGTCCGAGGGCGACATGCACACCATGTCCGGCTCGGTCGACACCCCGATGGTGGAGCTGCCGTACGAGGCGCTGTGCCCGGGGAGTGCCGCGCTGGACAAGCTGATGGACGAGTTCAGGTAGGGGGGAGTCGAGGCCGGGGTGCCAGGCAGAATCCAGTTGCCGGCCTCGAAACTCGGCCTCCCCGGGGGATTCACCCTCGGTGGGAACCGGTGGGTCCGCGTCGAAGGAACCACGGGTGCGGACACGTTCGATTTCGAGCACAATACGCTTCCCCGCCGGACTCCTCGTTGTCGCAGCCCTGGCCGCGTGTTCCTCCCTGGACACCGACACCGGCGTGGGTCCAGTGGAGGCGACAGGCAGCTTGGACCAGGACGGGGACACCGTACTCGACGTTCACGAAGGGGAGGCGGATCCGGACGGGGATCGGGTGCCGGCGTGGCTGGACCTGGACAGTGACGATGATGGGCTCTCAGACGCGCTGGAGGCGGGGGGACGACGACCCGCTGACAGTTCCGGTGGATCCGGACGGCGATCCCAGCGCACGAGGACGATCAGGTGTTCCGGTTGGGACTCAACGTGCTGACCGACGACGAGGATCTTGTGGGCTTCCAGGAGATCCTGGTGGTGGTTCCGGGAAGGACGGGAAAGTGATGACGCGGGTGATTCAGGCCCGCTCCACCGCCTACCAGAACTCGTAGTAGCACCGGCCGGTGCTGCTATCGCAGCAACGGTACACGTTGGCGCTCGCCCGCGCGCAGGTGACCTTCGACAGGTCGCCAAAGCCGGCGTCTGCGGCTGCGTTCGTTCCGACGGGCTCCGGCGTCTCGGCGAGCGCACTGCTGGTCCAGGCCGGCGCGGCCAGTCCAAGGAGGAGGGGGGCTGCCATCAGGAGGCTTCGAGCGGTCACAGGGTACTCCGCGTGAGCTTGGATCCGGGTCGGGATGACCGGGTCCTCCACTGGTGTACCTGCAACACGGTTTGTTCATATCTGATTCGGATACCAGGACGGTTCTGGATCCACATCCCTACTGGAACATGCCCGAGATGATGACCAACCGCGGGTCGTAGCCCTCGCGTGGCACGCGACCTCACCGCCTCCCTGGCACCACCACCCAGATCACCTGTTCCTCCACCGCGACGCCGTCCTCCAGGAAGCGTACGACCACGCGGTGCACGCTGTCACCGCTCGCTCCGGCCACCACGCCGCGCAGGGACACGGTGAACGGGAGCAGGGCGCCGTCCTCGAAGGTGTCGCTGGCGTCGCGCCAGACAGTGCCGGTGTCGACGACGAAGCCGGCGCTGTCGACCGCCACCTCGGCCTCGACCCGGTCGATGTGCTGCTCGGGGGACAGCTCGGCGATGGCGCGTACGAGGTCCTTGCGCAGGGCGGCGTCGCCGGGGGTGTAGGGGAAGACGAGCAGCTCCGGGCGGCCGTCGCCGTCGGCATCGGCGCGGGAGTCGGTGGCGGACGCGAGATCGCGGAACTGGGCCTCGGGCAGGGTGCCGTTGACCATCAGGCCGATGATCTTGGCGTTCCGGGCGTTCATGCTCGCGATCACGTCGGAGCTTCCCGCCTCGCCGGGGCAGCCGCCGGGCACGGGGTAGCCGGCGTCCGGATCGCGCAGATCGGCGTCGGTGACCACGATGACGACCGGGGTGGACCGGGCCCGGAAGCCCATGCCGCCCTCCTTGCCGGTGGTCTTGTCGGATGCGTCGTAGGCCTGACCGGCGAGGCCGCCGAAGGGGTCGCGGCCGCTGGACAGGAAGGGGAGCACGTCGGCCTTGGGGTCGAAGGTGCCGTCGCAGCCCAGGTCGTAGCCCACCCCGGTCATCGCCTGGTAGATGGCCTCCATCCCCGACTCCGGCCAGTCGCGGTTGCCGGCGGTGTAGTCGACCTTGACCCGGCTGATCGCGTCCAGCGCGACCACCATGTCGCCGGTCATCTGCTGCTCGAGGTAGAAGGGCACGTCGTTGCCGCCGGACATGGGGGCCGCGGCGTACTCCTGGTAGCGAGCGACCCCCACCCGGGGATCCACCAGCTCGGCGGACAGCGCCTTCGCCAGCTCCACCAGGTCGGCGATCGCGGGGGGGATGACCGCACCCATGGACGTCGTGGTGTCGAGCAGCATCGCCAGATCTGCACGGCGCAGGCGCAGCTCGTACGTGATCTCGATCTCCTGCTCGGTGCGCTCGGAGAGCTCGATGACCAGCCCGTCGGCCATGGACTCGGCGTCGTCGGGGTCGGAGCCGGCGGTGAGCTCCAGCAGGTCGGTCTGGCCATCGCCGTCGGTGTCGCGCAGGCGGGGGTCGAGGCCCAGGCGTGCCTCCTCCGCATCGTCGATGCCGTCGCCGTCGTCGTCGGCATCGCGGAAGTCGGGCTCGCCGTCCCCGTCGGTGTCCGCGCTGCCCTCCTCCCGGTCGCTGACCCCGTTGCCGTCGCTGTCTTCGTCGCGGGCGTCGACCATGCCGTCGCCATCGCTGTCCAGCCCGCCCTCGATCGCGTCGTCGATGCCGTCGCCGTCGCTGTCGGTGTCCAGACGGTCGTCGATGCCGTCATCGTCGGTGTCGAGCGGCCGGCACCCGTCCTGCTCCTCCACGTCCCACAGCCCGTCGCCGTCGTCGTCCAGATCGGCTGCGTCGATCAGCCCGTCGCCGTCGGCATCCTCGGCACCCTCCTCGGCATCGGGGATGCAGTTGTCGTCGCTGTCGAGGTCGAGGAAGTCGGGAATGCCGTCGCGGTCGGTGTCGTAGGGCAGGGTCTCGATCCGCTCGTCGCCCGCTTCCCTGCGGTCGCGGATGCCGTCGTCGTCGCTGTCCTTGTCCTCGAAGTTGGGCGTGCCGTCGTCGTCGGCGTCGTCTGTGCCCTCGTGGGCGTCGGCGATGGTGTCGCCGTCAGCATCCTCGAAGCGCACCACCACCTCGGCGGGTGCGTCGCTGTCGGTGTCGACGGCGGTGGGCTCGGCGACGCAGGCGGTGCCGAGCAGCAAGAGCAGGGACGCGCGCATCGGGACCTCGGGACCGGGGCCTTCACGGTGCCCGCCGCCCCGGGCGCAGTCAAGCGCGCCGGGTCCGCCAGTCCGGATTCACCAGCCCCTCCGGATCCGGCGTCGGACCGCGGATCTCCCACCGTCCGCCCAGCTGCGTGATCAGCGCCTCGTGGGTGATGGTGCTCGCATTGTATCGCTCCACGCGCTCGCGGATCGCGGCCAGACGTGCCGGATAGCCCTCGGCCAACCCACGGAAGCGCCAGTCGCGGCCCAGCGCCGCCTCGTCCCACAGTCCCAGGCCGTCCGCGAGGTAGCCCCACGAGGCGGTCGGGAAGGGCAGCGGGTGTCCGGCGAGGGCGGGTGGGGCGCCGTCGTGCCAGCGCAGGCCGGTCTTGCCCAGCAGGGCGCGCACCCCGGGCGGCGGGGTGGTTCGCTGGCGAAAGGTGGCCCAGAATGCCGTGTCCCGTCGGGGCGTCAGGTAGTGCACGTAGAGGTAGTCCACGACCCGCTCCAGCAGCAGGGACCACCAGGCGTGGAAGTCGGCCCGGGCGCGGGCGTCTCCGTGGGGCAGGAAGCGGTCGAGGAACTCGCGCATGGTCAGCACGGTGATCCAGATGCTGGTCGCCTCGATGGGCTCGAAGAAGTGCGAGGCCAGGCCCACGGCGACGACGTTGTGCTCCCAGATCCGCTCGAAGTAGCCAGGGGTGAAGTCGAAGGCGCGGGAGAGGTCCCCGGCGTCGGGGAAGCGGGTGCGGATCTCGGCGCGGGCGTGATCATCGGAGATCAGCTCGCGGTCGTAGACGTAGCCCTGGCCGTACCGGGTCTGGGTCGGGATGCGCCAGCACCAGCCCGCGTCCATGGCAAAGGCGTCGGTCACCGGGCGGACGGGGCCGGTCAGGGGGGCGTCGAAGGGGATCACCCGGTTCGTGCGCAGGGTCTGGGAGAGGTCGCGAAAGGGGGCTCGGTAGTGCTTGCCGAGCACGAGGCGGGAGAACCCCGAGGCGTCGAAGAGCAGGCTCGTGCGCACGACCTCGCCCGAGGCGAGCTGCAGGGCCTCGACGCCACCGTCCTGGCGAGGCACCACCCCGGCGACCCGGCTGTCGATGAAGCGGATCCCGCGCTCGGCGGCGATGCGACGCAGGAGCGCTGCGAGCTGATGGGCGTCGAAGTGCACGGCGAAGCCGCCGTGATGGATGCTGTTCTGCAGCACGTCGCCGTCTGCGCGTGCCTCGTAGGGGCGCAAGGGGGTGAAGGGAGCTCGCGCATCCTCGGCGTTGCGAGCCAGGAAGCTGGTCTCGACCATGTGGGCGCGGTCCGGCCGGGGTGGGAACAGGCCCAGCTGGATCTCGGGGGTGACCCGGTCGCCGAAGGGGTGGTGGTAGAGCGAGCCCGGGCCCGCCCAGCCGCTGAAGCGCACGGTGGTCTTGAGGGTGCAGCCGGCCTCGCGCACCAGCCGCCCCACCGGGATGCCGACCGCGTCGAGGAAGTGGGTCACGAACTGTGGGGTCGTGCCCTCACCGACGCCGACGATCGGCACGTCCGTGCTGCCGATGACGGTGATGGTGGCGCTCGGACCCAGCACCTGGTGGGTCATCAGCGCGGCGATCCAGCCGGCGGTACCGGCACCGAGGACGACGATGTTCATGCCTCGATCTTCGAGGCGGAGGGCGGTTCGCGCAAGTCGGCCGGCTCACCCCAGCACGCAGGCGACCTCCCACGACAGGACCGGGTGCATGGCCTCGACGGCGCGCACCATCGCGAGGTCGTAGCTGACGACCGCGTCGCGGAGCAGGGCGAAGCGGTGGCCGGCGGTGGCGGCGCCCTGGGCGGTGGCGAGCACACAGCCCTCGGCGCGGAAGCCGCACAGGACCAGGAAGTCGGCCTCGCAGGCGGCGAGTGCGGCAGGCAGACCCGCCTCGGCGAAGGCGTTGCCGGCGACCTTGTGCACCCGGACGTCGTCGGGGTCGGGGTGCAGCGCCCCGAACAGGTCGAAGGCGTGCTCTCCGGGCTGGACCGACTCCTTGTCCTGCACCCAGATGACCGGGTGACCCGCCTCGCGGAACGTCGCGGCCACGTGGTCGACGATCTCGCAGGCGTCGTCGAGGCTCGGCGTGCATCGGGGGTTCTCGAGCCAGGCATTCTGCATGTCGATGACGACGAGACAGGGCTTCACGGGACCTCCCTGCGCGGCAGCGGCACATTGCACAGGCCGATCCGTCCAACCGGGTGGGCGAACCACTCGTTGTGTCGGTACTTCCTCGATTCTACGACGTCGGCGAAGGTCTGCGAGCCGGTGCGCAGGCGCTCCCAGACCGGCCGCTCGCCCTCTGGCAAGCTGCTCGCCAGGCGGATCGATGTGATCGGCGTCGTCGCCTCGTCCTCGGTGTAGAAGCCCAGCGGACCGCTCCCCCGTGGCAGGGCGGACAGCACCTCGATGCCGTCGATGACCCGGCCGACCAGGGTGATGTTGGCGTCCAGGTGGCGGGGGGCGTGCCCGGTCACGACGTACAGGCTGGAGCCGTTGCCGGAGTCGTGGGCCATGCCCCGGGCGACGCCGATCGCTCCGTAGCAGTGCGCCATCCACAGGCGATCGCCGCTGCCGCCTACCGGGAAGCCGTCGACGAAGCCCACCCGGTCCGCGTAGGCGTCGGGTGCGTCGAGCGGGGTGACCGTGACCCCCTGCGCCGACCGCGAGAACTCCCCCGGCACCGTCGCCTTGGCGTCCCCCAGCGGGCGCGCCTGGTCGGACTCCTCCGCCGGATCGGCCCACTGCACGACGTAGTTGTCGTGGGAGCGCACGATCGCGAGCCCGTCGAAGTAGCCCCCGCGGATCAGCGTGCGGATGTTGGCGACGTTCTGCGGCGCCATCACCGGGGCCAGCTCCATCACGACAATCCGGCCGCCGACGTCCATCACGACGAGATCATCGGGCGGGATGGCCTCCCAGTCGGAGGCGGGCGACTGCTCCAGGATCTCGGCGGTCGAGCGGGGCGGGGTGGGCTTCGGCGGGTCGGGCTCGACGACGGGCTTGCGGGCCAGGGCGAGCGGCGCGGCGAGGAGCAGCGGGATCAGCAGGGTGCGCATGGCAGGAGGGTAGCACCACAATGACCGGCGACCTCACGTGCCCAGGTGGGTCTCGTCCCAGGACACGTCGCCGCCGACCATCCAGGACAGGGCATGGCGGCGCTCGTGGATGACGCCCCCGTCGATCATCGGGTGAAAGCCCTCGGGCACGGTCGCCCGGCCCAGCTGGGCGGAGCGGACCGCGTGGTGGGCGCAGTAGAAGAGGTCCTCCATCGCCCCCACCTCGTCGGCGGAGCGCGGGGAGGCAGCAGCGAGCAGGGCGTCGACCGCGGAGCCCTCGGGCGCGGTGGGCAGGAACTCGAGCAACCGGCGGATCGTGGCGTCGTCGATCATGCCGGCGGCGGGCTCGGGAGCGGGGTCGAACCCGAGCGCCCAGGCCAGCGGCCACATGTTCTCGAGGCGCCAGCCCACCGCGTGCACGGCCTGCTGGGCCTGGGCGCGGGGGGCCGCGAAGAGCTGGGCCTCGGACTCGGTCAGCGCCGACACCAGCCGATCCCGGGTCGCGCGCTCGCGGAGCACGTCGTCGGGCACATCCTGGCGGACGACCCAGTAGAACAGCGCCTGCAACGCCAGGAGTCGACGGGCGATGTCCTCGGGGGAGCGCAGCGCGACCGGGTCGGTCGGGATCCACCAGGGGGCGCGGAAGCCCCGTCGGGTGAGCTCGGCGACGGCGGCCTCGCGGTAGGGCGGCAGGGGGAAGCGGTCCAGGCTGCGATCGTACAGCCCGCCGGTGGGCACGAGCACCGGGTTGGGCGGCCGGCGCTCGGGCGGCACGGCGCTCGGATCGGGCTCGCCCTGCAGGGCGTGGAGCACGCGACCGTGTGCGTCCAGGAACACGCCAGGCAGCATGATGACCCCGTCCAGGTGCTTGCAGACGGCGAGCACCGCCGCCCAGCGCGGGTCCGCCGGATCGAAGCTCTCCGGGGTGAAGTTCACCGAGAAGCGAAAGCTCCGGATCGCGGCGAGGAAGGGCTCGGACGGCGGGACCTCCGATCGCATGACGTAGCCGGTCATGCCGGGCAGCTGCTGTTCGAAGCTCTCGGGGGCGTAGTAGTCGGGGCCGTGCCGCGAGATCATGCGCTTCTTGCGGCTGAACAGCCCGCCCGACGAGAACGTGACCTCCGCCGCGCGCCAGTCGTCGTCCGGTCCATCGGCCTTCACGGTCGCGCCGAGGTCGCGCAGGGTCTGCAGCACGCCCGCGGGGTCGATGGTGTGGGAGAAGACGTTGGCAGGCGGGCTCTCGGGCACGGTCGACCTCGGGGCAGAGGGGAGGGACCTAGCGCGATCCTGCGGGCGGTCACCCGAGGGCGGCGATCGCTCTGCGTATCTTGATTGCGAGATGCCAGATACATGCTAGGCGGTGGGTGCTCATCGAGACCGGCTGAGGGACAGGCCCAGTGACGCCGGGGCAACCTCCCCCCAGGGGAAGGTGCCAATTCCTGCGGAACCGCCTGCGCGGAACCGGAAGATGGGCCATCCGGAATCGGCGTTTCACCGCTGTTTCCGCCTGGTCTCGCTCCGGGTTCCGTCCACCTCCCGGAGCTTGTGATGGCCACCCTCGAGACCTTCTGTACGTCCGGCACCTCGCCGACCCCCGCCGCCCCGAAGCCGTCCACCGTCGCGGTGCGCTCGGGGCTCGAGTCCGACCCGACCCACGGTGCGGTCGTGCCGCCGCTCTACCTGTCGTCCAACTACACGTTCGCCGCCCTCGGCGAGCCCCGCCGCTTCGACTACACCCGGTCCGGCAACCCGACCCGCGCCACCCTCGCAGACGCCCTGGCTGCCCTCGAGCACGGCGTCTCCGGCGTGATCACCTCGACCGGGATGAGCGCCATCACGACGGTGCTCTCCCTGCTCGAGCCTGGTGATCGACTGGTCGCACCCGTCGACGCCTATGGCGGGACCTGGCGCCTGCTCGACGTGCTCTCCCGTCGCGGC
>CALATR010000887.1 GCA_937891875.1 uncultured Pseudomonadota bacterium
CTACTCGTTCGCCTCGAGCTGCTGCACCAGCCACTCGAAGGCCTCGTCCACCGAGTCGCTGCGGTGCAGCAGATCCGGGTCCTTCGCGCTGATCGTGCCCGCGGCGACCATCTCTTCCATGTGCAGGACGCGGTCCCAGTAGTCGGTGCCGAACAGGAGCATGGGCAGGGGGCGCTTGATCTTGCCGGTCTGGACCAGGGTGAGCGTCTCGAAGAGCTCGTCCATGGTGCCGAAGCCGCCGGGGAAGAAGATGACCGCCTTGGCCGGGTAGAGGAACCACAGCTTGCGGGTGAAGAAGTAGTGGAACTCGAAGGCGAGGTCCTCGGTGGCGTAGTCGTTGACGCCGGGCTCGAAGGGCAGGGAGATGCCCAGGGCCACACTCTCGGAGTTGGCGTCGTGGGCGCCGCGGTTTCCGGCCTCCATGATGCCGGGACCGCCGCCGGTGCTGATCTTGTAGCGACGGCCGGAGCTGCGATTGTCGCTCCACTCGGACAGCCGCTTGGCGAGCTCGCGGGCGTCGTCGTAGTAGCGGCTCATGCGCACGCCGTGCTGGGCCTGGCGCAGGGCAGCCTCGGCGCCATCCTCCCCGGCGGCGAGCGCGGCCTTGGCCACCTCGAGGCGCTCGCGGGCCGCGTCACCGGGCAGGGTGCGGGCGCTGCCGAACATGATGATCGTGTTGTGTACGCCGTGCTTGAGGAAGCGCTGACGGGTCTCCTCGTACTCGCACAGGATGCGGATGTGCCGCGCGGGTGCGGAGTTGAGGAAGTCGAGGTTCTTGTACGCCTTGGTCGGGAATTGCGGCACGCCGGCTCCGTGTGTCGTGAGTCCGGCTCGATAGCCGCTGGGCTCGTCGACGTCAGCCCGGTTCGGTGGACTCGGTGGGCAGCGCCCCCATGATGCCGGCGAGGATGGCGTCACGGGAGATCGTCGCCCGGGCGCCAGCCGCGCGCCGGTGGCCGCCGCCAGACGGGGAGAGCCGGGCCGCGAGCGCGGCCACGTCGACCGATCCGCGGCTTCGCAAGCTCACCTTGGTGTGATCTGCCCGCTCGAACAGCAGGGCGGCGATCTCCACGCCGCGGATGAAGAGCAGGTGGTCGACGATGCCCTCGAGGTCGTCGGGCACGAGGCCGTGCTCGAGGACGAAGTCCCGATCGAGGGTGCCGATGCAGACGCGTCCGCCGGCGAGCAAGGTGGCGGTCGAGGTGACCCGACCGAGGGCGCGGACCGCCTCGAAGCGCCGCTCCAGCAGGACCTCGGTGCAGATGTCCGCATGGGGCGCGCCGCGCTCGACCAGCTCGGCGGCGTCGCGCAGGACCGTGGGGGTGGTGTTCTCGAAGCGCAGCCCGCCGGTGTCGAACACGGCCCCGGTGTGCAGCAGGGTGGCGAGCTCCTCGTCGAGCGCGACCCCGAGTCGGCGCAGGAGGCCGAGCACCATGTGGCAGGTGCTGGTGGCGCCGGCGTCGATCCACGCGAGATCGTAGCCGTCCTCGGTGGTGCTGCGATGGTGGTCGATCGCATAGCGGCGCTCGGCGGCATGCCAGGCGCGCTCGACTCCTGGGGGCAGGCGGTGCCGATCGCCGTCGAGCACGCAGACCGTGTGCCAGTCGGCGCGCTCGCCCACGGCGTCATCGGTGATCAGCCGATCCGCGCCGGGCAGGAAGGCGTAGCGCTGGCCGACGTCACCCGTGATCTGCACGTCCACGCCGCGATCCGCGAGGATCCGCCCCAGCGCCAGGCTGGCGCCGAGGCTGTCCCCGTCCGGACCGATCGGACCGGTCAGCAGCACGCCGGGTGCGGCGCAGAGGGCGCGGAACAGGGCCTCTGCGCGGGCAGCGCTGGCGGCTTGTGAGGCCACGGTGGATCAGTCCGCGGACAGCAGCGCGTCGAGATCGTCGATGTCGGCGTCCGGCTCGGGCACGTCCTCGACGTCGAGCACCGAGTCCACCTCGAGGATCTCGTCGAGCTCGTCCTTGGCGGCCGCCTTCCGCTTGGGCTCGTCCTTCTTGGACTTCTTCTTGCTGCGCTTCTTCTTCTTGGGCCCGTCGTCCGCCTTGTCCGCCGGCTCGCCACCGACCTCGAGCAGGGCGTCGAGATCCCCGCCGCCGCCGACCTCGAGCAGGGCATCGAGATCATCGGCGTCGTGCTTCTTCTTGCGAGGCTTGCGGTCGCCGTCGTCGTCCTTGCGGGAGCGACTCTTGCGCTCACGACGGTCGTCCCGGCCGCGATCCGAGCGATCGTCCCGATCGTCCTTCTTGCCCTTGCGACGCCGCTTCTTCCGGCCATCATCCTCGGACGCGTCGGCCTGGGGCCCCTCGCCGGAGGAACGGTCGGGCTCGTCGACGTCGAGCAGGGCGGCCCGGCGCTGGCGATCCCAGGTGAAGAAGCCCTTGAGGGCCACGGCCAGGAGGAGGTCGCAGTCGTCGCGCTCCTTGAGGGCGCGGACCGTGGGCAGGTAGGACTCGAAGACCATGTGGCCCATGGCGCCGCGGATCCGGCGAGCCTGGCGATCCACCCGCTTGCGCACGGCCTCGATCTCGTCGGGGAAGGGGCGCTCGGTGAAGTCGATGGCGTGCACCGACTCCAGGACCCGGCGCGTGCCCATGTCCGTGCCCGAGATCAGGCTGATGGCGACGCCGTCCTTGCCCGCGCGACCGGTGCGGCCGATGCGGTGGAGGTAGACCTTCGCGTCCTGGGGCAGGCTGTAGTTGAAGACGTGGGTCAGGTCGGAGATGTCGATGCCGCGCGCGGCGACGTCGGTGGCGACCAGGAAGCGGACCTCACCGGCCTTGACCCGACGCATGACCTCGGAGCGGCGACTCTGGGGCAGCTCGCCGGAGATCATGATGACGTCCATGCCCTGTCGCTCGAGGTAGGCAGCGACGGTGCTGGTGTCCTGGCGGGTGTTGCAGAAGATGATCGCCGCGTCGGGGTCCTCGGCGTCGATGACGTACATCAAGGCGCGCTGCTTGGGAGTGCCCGCGGGCGCCTCGTAGCAGATGTGGTCGATGCCCTCGACCTTGTCCTCGTCCGTGGAGAGGATGATGTCCTCGGGATCCTTGAGGAACTGGCGCACGAGGCGCGCGGTGTCCTTGGAGATGGTCGCGCTGAACAGCAGGACCTGGCGGTCGTCCTTGGTCTTCGAGAGGATCTTGGTGACGTCCTCGTAGAAGCCCATGCTGACCATCTCGTCCGCCTCGTCCAGGCAGGCGATGGTGCAGTCGGACAGGTCCAGGTTCTTGCGGCGCCAGTGATCGAGCACCCGGCCGGGGGTGCCGACCACGATGGCGGCACCCTTCTTCAGCGCGCGCTCCTGGGGCGGCATCGGCAGGCCACCGACCAGCACCGCGGTCGAGACCGGGCGGTGGACGGAGAGCGCGTCGATCTCTTCGGCGATCTGCTGGGCGAGCTCGCGGGTGGGGGCGAGGATCAGCGCCTGGGGCTTGTTGTCGTCCGCCTTCACCAGCTCGATGATCGGGATGGAGAACGCGGCGGTCTTGCCGGTGCCGGTCTTGGCGCGGGCCAGCAGGTCCCGGCCAGCGAGGGCCGGCTCGATGGCAGCCGCCTGGATGGGGGTGGCGTGGGTGTAGCCGTGGTCGTGGATGCCCTGGAGAAGCTCGCGGGAAATCGGAAAGTCCACGAACTTGCGGTCAGACAGGTGGTCGTTGCTGTCTCCGCTCGAATCCGTCGGGGCGTTGTCGGTGGTCATCTGGCTCCTTGAGTCGGGGGGCGACTAACGGGGAGGGCAGACCCCGTAAAGCGGCACCGCACCGTCGTCCTCGAAGCGGAGCAGGCACAGCTCGATCCCGAGCCCCGGGCCGAACGCAGCCAGGACGCCGAACGTCCCCGGTACGCCGCCCCCGGACGACAGGGCATCCGCCAGCGCGAAGAGGACCGACGGGGAGCTCATGTTGCCGTGCTCCGCGAGGACGCGCCTGGAAGCTGCCATCTGCCCCTCGTCCAGGTGCAGGCGCTCGGCGCAGGCATCGAGGATCCGCGGACCGCCGGG
This sequence comes from uncultured Pseudomonadota bacterium, assembly GCA_937891875.1. Classification (GTDB taxonomy): domain Bacteria; phylum Myxococcota_A; class UBA796; order UBA796; genus REDI01. The sequence goes on from CALATR010000887.1 coordinate 4,007, forward strand.
GTGAAAGCACCAGGTCGAGACCTGCTCGCGACGCACGCCGTTGCGGGAGAGCAGCGCGTCGACTGCCTGATCGATGTTGTCGGCGATCACCCTCGGGATCCCGGGGTCCAACACGATGCGGAAGCCGGTCGTGGTCAGGTCGAAGCCCAGCGCATCGAGGTGCTCGAAGTCGTAGGCGCTGCCGAAGTCGACGATCCGCGGGCCTGGACCGTCGCCCGTGATGACGACGCCCGCGGCGCCATCGCCGAAGAGGGAGAGCGCGACCAGGTTCTGGGCATCGCCGTCGAGGCGCAGGCAGGCGGAGCAGATCTCGACCGCCAGCGCGGCGGCCGGGGAGCGGGGGTCGGCGCGGACGTGGTCGGTCGCGACCTTGAGCAGGGGCAGGGCGGCGTGGCAGCCGATGCAGTTGAAGTGGGCCCGGGCGACGTCGTTGCGCAGGCCCGACGCGCGGGCGAGCAGCAGGTCCAGGCCGGGGGTCGTGTACCCGGTGACCGTGGTGACCGCGAGCAGGCCCAGGGCGTCGGCGGCGACGCCGGAGCGGTCGAGAGCCTCGTCCAGGGCGGCACCGCCGAGGAGGAGCGCCCCCTCCCGCCAGGCGGCGTTGCACTCGGTGAGGCTGCGCTCCTGGCTGAAGAAGGTGGGGGGCACGAACAGGCCGCGCTCCTGGATATCCGAGTCCAGGAACAGGCGATCGAACAGGGGATTCGGGCCGTCGAACGGGCGCAGGTCCCACAGGTCCTGCTGGGTGTAGCGACGCTCGGGCACCGCGCGACCGATGGCGCGGATTCGGGGCTCACTCATGGCCGCCTCCGGACAGCACGGTGGCGAGGTGGACGCGGGTGGCCTCGTCGAGGGCCGCGGCGCGGCGCAGGCGGACCGCGCGGCCGTGGAGCACCGGACGCTCGCCGCTCCAGCCGATCACGTCGGCGATGACCTCGTCACCGTCCACCCATGGCCAGGCGGCGAGCCGGGTGAGCGGGCGGGCGGAGGCGTGGGCCCAGGCGCCCGCGCCGACGGGCAGGCCGGTCCAGCCCAGGTGGCGGGCGGCCCACACGGCGAGCAGCTGGTGTGCGCCGTCGATGGCGCGAGGCACGTCACAGGCGTCGACCAGGCTCGCGGAGAGGGTGCCGTTGCCGTCGCTGCCGATCTGGTCCAGCGCCTGCCACCGGGGGCCGTGGAAGAGCAGGTCGCTGCGGTAGAGCGGGGTGGCGGAGCGGTCGGCTGGGGGCCCGTGGCGCTCGGCGAGCACGGGGCCGGCCGCGGGGCGAGAGGCGCGGGCGACCACGCGATCCCCGGCGGAGATCCGGATCTCCGGGCCGCTCTGTTCGATGCGGACGTCGTCGCGAGGGCGGTCGACGAACACCGGACCGAGGATCTCGAAGTCAGCGACCGGACCGTCATGCAGCAGGAGATCGAGCCAGACGGCAGCAGGGACCAGGGGGCGCCCCTGCAGGCGATGGTCGACCAGCAGGGGGTCGTCGGGGAGCAGGCGGAGCCGACGCTCCGAGCCGTGGTCGGTGGCCTGCTGGTGGCGCAGAGGCCAGGGAAGGGGATGGGCGGCGCCGGGCACGGGAGCGGTGGTGATCAGGGCGGGAGCGTCGAGGACGAGGGCGCGAGCGACGGCATCGGCTCCGACGTCGAGGGGCAGGGGCATGACCCCGCGGGCACGGAGGGCAGCGCGCACCGCGGGGGCGCTGGCCATGCCCCGGTCGGCCCAGGCGGTGAGGGCGACGACCCGGTCGGAGAGGGCCTCGCAGGCAGCGTTTGCGGCGGCGTAGGCGGCCTGGCCCGGGGAGGCGGCGTGGGCAGCGACCGAGGACAGCAGGGCGATCGGCGCGTCGGGCACGGCGTCGCGAAGGGCGCGCAGGCCGGCGAGGCGGGGGGCGAACACCGCGTGGACGTCCTCGGGCGTCAGGTCGGCGCCGCGCCGGTCGCGGAGGACGGCGGCCCCGTGCAGCACGAGGTCGGGTGGGGCACCGAGGGCAGCTACAGCGCGGGCGAGATCGGAGGGCGAGGTGACGTCCGCCTGCACGTAGGTCGCGCCGGGCACATCTCGCTGCAGGGCGGCGAGCTCGTCCTTCAGGGTGTCAGCCGGGGAGCGTCCGACGACGACGCAGCGCTCGGGGGACAGCGCGGTCAGGATGGGTCCGACGATGCCGCGCAGACCGCCCGCAGCGAGGATCACGCGCGGTCGGGACCGCTCGCCGAGCGGGGTGACGACCCACTGCTGACGCCAGAGTGCGGTGCCGTCGTAGACGAGGGTGTCGGAGTGATCGGCGGGGAGGTCGGGCAGCGAGCCCGGCTGGGGCGCGCCGGGGGAGAGGCGCAGGGCGTGGGCAGCGGCGCCGCGCTCGGCGGCGAGGCAGCGCAGGGCGGCGGCGACTGCGTGGCCCACCGGGTCATCGGGCACGACGGCGAGCCAGGTGGAGGCGCTGGGGGCGTCCGGGAGCGCGCCGAGCAGGTCGATCACCGCCGCCTCGGGCGTCGTGGCGGTGGGCACGTACCAGGCGAGACCGTCCTGCATGGAGAAGCCGGCCGGTGCGGGGGTACCGCGCGGGGGTGGGGCGGGCAGGGAGACGCGCTCGGCGAGGTGGGCCCAGGCCAGGATCTCGCTGGGAGAAGGCGCGGTCTCGGGTGCAGCACGCCGGGCGTCGATCAGGGCCACCAGCGCGTCGAGATCGGCGGCCTCCAGGGCGTCCTGATCGGCGTCGGACAAGGTGAGATCGAGGCGCTCCTGCAGCAGCCCGACCACCTCGAGGCGCTGGATGCTGTCGATGCCCAGCTCGGCCTGGAGGTTGCCGGCCGCGGCGAGGATGGGGGCGTCGTAGCCGGTGATCTCGTGCAGGGCGGCGAGGACGGCGGCGCGGGTGTCCGTCTCGGCGGTGTGAGGACCGTGGCGGGGCGAGTCTCGAGTGGATCGGGTCGCGGCGGTGGGGGTGGGTGGAGGCGGCTGGGCGGGGCGTGAGGTCAGCGGATCAGGGGTGAGGAAGGCGGCGGGGCCGGTGGGGCGGCGGGTGGTGGGCTGGCGGAGGTCGACGTCGGGGAGGAGGTCGAGCAGGCCGGGGTGGCCGGCGGCCCACAGGGCGGCGGCAGCGCGGACGGGGCCGTGGGGGTCGCGCTCCGGAGCGGGGTCCAGGGCGATGGCGTGCAGGCCCAGGGCGCGCACGTGGCCAGTCAGGGTCCGGCCAGGGCCGAGCTCGACGACGAGGGCGTCCGGCGGGGCGCTGGCGGCCAGGGTCGGGGCGAAGTCGACCGGGGCGGTGAGCGCGTGCACGAGGGCGTCGGCGACGGAGAGATCGGCGCGGCCGGTGACGGAGTGGAACGGGCCCGGCGCGAGGGGCACGTCCTGCAGGGCTGCGGCGAGCGGGGCCTTCGCCGAGGCGACGTCCGGGGAGTGGAAGGCGTGGGCCACGTCGAGGACGATCGCGCGGAGATCGGCGTCACGAGCGTGCTTCCGGGCGGCCTCGATCGCGGCGGGCGGGCCGGAGAGCACGGTCGCGCTGGGGCCGTTGCGGCCAGCGATGGAGAGGTCGTGTTCCGCAGCCAGGGACTCCGCGGCCGCGGGATCGCCGAGCAGGGCGAGCATGGCGCCAGCGGGGGCTGCGTGCAGGGCCTCGCCGCGGGCGCGCACCACGGGGGCCAGGGTGTCCGCGTCCGCGCACCCGGCGACGACCAGGGCGGCGAGCTCACCCAGGCTGTGCCCCATCGCCCCACAGACCGGGATCTCCGCGGCGATCAGGCGCTCGGCCCACAGGGCGGAGACGGCGAACACGTGGCGGTGCAGGGCGCGGGTGTCGGGATCCGCGGGGGCCTCGAGCGACCCGCCGAGCGCGGCCTCGAGGGCGTGCCGGCGGTCCTCGACCGGGGCGAAGCGCCGCAGGGAGTCCACAGCACCGGGCGTCTGGGCGCCTTGTCCGGGGCAGACCACGAACACCGGGCGGGGCTGGTCGTCGAGGAAGGCGGTGCGGCCCGCGCCGGGCAGCGTGTCGCCCCTGCGCAGGGCGTCCGCGATGGCCTGGCGGTCCACCGGAGCCTGGGTCGGGTCCTCGACCAGGGCGAGGCGGACCGGGCCGGGCGCGCCGTGCAGCCTGGCGGACCGGCCGGAGAGGATCGCGTCAGCCACGGCGTCAGGGGACTCCCCTACGAAGAGGGTGACCCTGGGGGAGGGGGTGAGGACTGCGGGGGAGGGCGCGCTGTCGGCGGTCCAGCGGGCCGCGTCGGGTGGGGCCAGGAAGGGTTCGGCCGCCGCCGTCAGCGCTCGGGCGAGCTCGGGCCGGCGCACCCCCTTGGGAGGCGCGCCGATCACCAGGTGGGCGTTGGTGCCGCCAAAGCCGAACGCGCTCACGCCAGCGAGGGGTACGCCGCCCGAAAGTGCCGTCGGGAGGCGGGCGATCCCCAGTCCAACCGCCTCCGCGATGGGTGGGCCGGTGTGGGCCGTGGGGGGCACGATCCCGGTGGCGACCGCGAGCACGGCACGCAGCAGGCCGGCCGCGCCGGCGCCGCTCTTGAGGTGACCGACAGCTCCCTTGACGCTGCCGACCCAGGGGGTGCCGAA
>CALATR010000888.1 GCA_937891875.1 uncultured Pseudomonadota bacterium
CCGGCGTGTCCACCAGCGTCACCGTGGCCAACACCGCGCCGGTCATCGAGAGCATCAGCCTCTCGCCGAGCGCGCCCCTCACCGACGACGCCATCAGCGCGTCGGCGACCACCTCCGACGTCGACGGCGACACCGTCACCCTGTCCTACGCCTGGACCGTGGACGGCGTCACCGTGGCCGGTGAGACCAGCGCCACCCTGCCCAGCTCCGCCTTCGCCAAGGGCGAGGAGGTCGAGGTGACCGTCACCGCCAACGACGGCACCGACAGCGTCAGCGACACCGCCAGCGTCGTCATCGGCAACACCGCGCCGACCGCGCCGGTGGTCAGCCTGGGCTCCGTCGTCGAGGACGGCGACGACCTGGTCTGCGCCCTGTCGACGCCCTCGACCGATGCCGACGGCGACACGATCTCCTACACCATCACCTGGACCGTGGACGACGTCGCCTACGACGGCTCCACCAGCACCACCTCGGTCTCCGGCGACACCATCGCCGCCGCCGAGACCGCTCCCGGTGAGACCTGGGCCTGCACCGTGGTCGCCAACGACGGCGACGTGGACAGCGACAGCGCCTCGGCCAGCGTCGACGTGACCTACTGCACCGTCGAGCTGATGGCGTCGGACAACGTGACCATCGACTACACCGACGAGTCCGTGGACACCTCGCTCGACAGCTACGTCTGGTACAGCACCAGCGACTCTGCCGACTCCTACGCCTGGTACCAGTTCGACCTGTCCAGCATCGACAGCGGCGCCACCATCCGCGAGGCCACCCTGTCGGTCTACGCGACCGACGCCGCCGCTGGCGCTCCCTCCCTCGAGGTCAGCTTCAGTGACGAGGATGGCTGGGCCAGCAGCTCCATCGTGTACGGCGACCTGAACGCCGACACGACCGTCAGCAACGCCTCGGTGAGCGCCATCCCGACCGATGACTACACCGACATCGAGCTGGACGTGTCCACCTGGAGCTACGCCGACGACCTGACCGACGGCGAGGTCAGCTTCGGCATCTACACCACCACCGACGAGGGCCTGGTCGAGTTCTTCGGCGCCGCCGAGACCGGCAAGGAGCCGCTCCTCACCGTGGTGCTCGAGTCCTGCGACTAGTCGCTCGGATGCTCGGTCCATGCGCCGCCCCGGGGGTCATCCCCGCGGGCGGCGCCCCTGCTCAGGAGTGCGATCTCAAGCGGGCGCGCCGGAATCCGATGCTCTGGGACCGAGGTGATGTTGCTCGCCCAGCACGATCCGGAACTCGCCATCTCCCGGCTGCTCGACCGTGCGATGCCCGCACCGATGGTCGTAGCCAGCGTCGTGCTGACCGTGGTCAGCGAGCACACCTGGTGGACGCTCGCCGGTGCGACCCTGCTTGTCGTGGGCAACATCGTCCTCAACGTGCTCGCGGGACGCACGCTCGACATCACGGTCGTGGGCTGGCTGCGCACCACCCTCGTGGTCGGCGTCGTGCCCCTGATCGTGTTCTCCGTCGGACCGGTCTCCGGGGCGTGGCTCATCGCCATCCCCCCGCTCGTGGTGCTGCCGCTCATCGTGCCGACCCGGCCGCGCTGGGTGCCGTCCGTGCTCCTCATGGTGCTGACCGGCATCGCGCTGTGGGCGGCGGGCTGGGGCCGGACGGGGATCCTGGTGGGCGTGACCAGCTGCGCGATCAGCGCGCTGGTCGCACTGCCGGTGATGAGCTCGCTGCGAGGTCTGGTCGGCGAGCTCGCGGTCGCCGGTCGCGCGCTCCAGGATCGCACCGTGACCCTGGACCAGGCACGGGTCGCCGCCGAGCGCGCCCAGCAGCGTGCCGAGCACGCCATGCAGGTTCGAAGCGCGTTCCTGGCCAACGTGAGCCATGAGCTGCGCACGCCGATCAGCGGCATCATCGGCCTGTTGGACCACGCCCGCGGCGCGCCCGGGGAGCGCGAAGAGGACCTGGACCTGGCCCGTGGAGCGAGCCACCACCTGCTCGGCGTGGTCAACGACATCCTCGATCTGGCGCGGCTGGAGTCGGGCAAGGTGGAGCTGACCCTGACTTCCACCGACGTGGGCGAGCTCGTGCGCGAGGTGGCCCGGGTCGCCCAGGTGGGGCGGGGCGGCGCCGTGCCGGTGGACGTGCAGGTCGATCCGGACGTCGGCTGGCGCCTGGTGGACGAGCAGCGCCTCCGTCAGGTGCTGCTCAACCTGGTGTCCAACGCGCTCAAGTTCACTCACGAGGGCTCGGTGAGCGTGGTCGTCAGCACCTGCGCCGATCGGGTCTGCTTCACCGTGCAGGACACCGGGATCGGCATGGACACCGAGCAGGCCGAGCGTGTGTTCGAGCCCTTCGAGCAGGCCGACAACGGGATCTCTCGTCGCTACGGCGGCACCGGCCTCGGCCTCGCGATCGCCAAGCGCCTCGTCGAGAGCCACGAGGGCACGGTGTGCCTGACCACCGCGCCCGGCGAGGGCTCCCGCTTCGACGTGACCCTGCCCCTGCGGGCGGTCGCCGCACCGACGCCCGACGTGGTCGACCGCCACCTGTCCCCCGGGTTCGAGCTGGCCGGCCTGCGCGTGCTCGTGGCCGAAGACAACGTCATCAACCAGCTCGTCATCCGGCGGACCCTGGAGCGTCTGGGCTGCGTCGTCGAGGTGGTCGCCGA
>CALATR010000889.1 GCA_937891875.1 uncultured Pseudomonadota bacterium
CCCCGCCACTCCCCCGCCCCGAAGCCACGCGACTTCCCGCCCAGCCACTCCCCTGCTCGCTCGACGTGCTTACCCCTCCTCCCCAGCCCCGGAGATCCCATGCGCTACCGCCTGCTCGGCCCCACCGGCCTCCGCGTCTCCGAGCTCTGCCTCGGCACCATGTCCTTCGGCGACAACTGGGGGTTCGGCGCGGACGAGGCCACCTCCCACAAGGTGCTCGACACCTTCGAGGAGGCGGGTGGCAACTTCGTGGACACCGCGAACAAGTACCACAATGGCCAGACCGAGGAGATCGTCGGCACCTGGCTGCGCGGCTCGGTCGGGCGGCGGGCGCGCTCGGTGGTGGCGACCAAGTACACCCTGGCCATGGACCACGAGGATCCGAACGCCGCCGGAAGCCACCGCAAGAACCTGCATCATGCCGTCGAGGCCAGCCTGCGCCGCATGCAGACCGACGTCATCGACCTGCTCTGGGTGCACGCCTGGGACGAATGGACCCCCTGGGAGGAGACCCTGCGCGGGCTCGACGACCTGATCCGCGCGGGCAAGGTCCTCTACATCGCCGTCTCCGACACCCCCGCGTGGGTGATCTCCGCCGCCCAGGTGACGGCCGAGCTGCGGGGCTGGTCCCGATTCGCGGCGATCCAGGCGGAGTACAACCTGATGGAGCGCACGCCCGAGCGCGATCTCGTGCCGATGGCGGACCAGTTCGGACTGGGGGTCGTCGCCTGGGCCCCCCTCGGCGGCGGGGTGCTCACCGGCAAGTACACCCGCGATGCGGACGCCGACAGCCTGCGCCGGGAGTCGAACGACGCCCGCGGCCGCACCAGCGAGCGCAACCTGACCATCGCCCGCACGGTCGACGCGGTGGCCGACGAGCTGGGAGCGAGCAGCGCCCAGGTGGCCATCGCCTGGGTCCGCTCCCGCGGCTACCGCACCATCCCCCTGGTCGGCGCGCGCAAGGTCAGCCAGCTGCAGGACACCCTGGGCGGGCTCGAGCTCACGCTCTCCGAGGACCACCTGGCTCGCCTGGACGAGGTCAGCCGCGTCTCGCTGGGCTTCCCCCACAGCTTCCTGGGCATGGACCGCGTCAAGGACCTCGTCCACGGCGAGATCCGCACCCGCATCGACGCTCGCCCCCGGAGCTGATGTGCGCTCGGCCCTCGCCCTCGTCGCGCTCGCCGGCTGCACCACCACCCCGCAGCCGCCCGACTTCCTGACCGCGGACAGCGCGGACCAGCGGGTCACGGCCATCCAGCTCCTGCCCGACGATCGCGTCCAGGCACGGCTCGACGACCTGGGCAAGGCCGCGTCCGACCAAGCACCCCGGGTCCGGGATCAGGTGGCGCTCCGCCTGGGTCGCTGGGGCGATCCCGCCGGCCTGCCCATCCTGCGCCGCATGTACCGCGACGACCCCCACCACGAGGTCTCCCGCGCCGCCCTCGCCGCCCTGCGCGACGTCTGCTTCACCCACCACGGGGCACTCCGCCCCGACCGTCCCCCAGCGGGCCCGATCCCCGACGACTGCACCCCCGCCTACGACGGCACCTGGCTGCTGCCCCCACACCGGCCGCCGCCGAGGCAGGAAGCAGCTGCATTCTGGTCGAGCCACCAGGTCACGACCAAGACCCTGCCCTCCGGCGAGACCTGGCCGGTCGACGAGGCGGATCGGGCCCGGGTGTTCCACCAGTTCCCCGAGCCGCGGGGTCCGGGTGCTGGCCGACCCTGACGCTCTGCGGACCCGCCCGGGCTGGCCAGAGCCGAGCACTGCGCTAGGCTCGCCGACCACCTCGGAGTCCGGCATGTCCATCGCATCCCACCTCCAGACCCTCGACGCCTACGGTGCTGGCGCCGTGCGCATCGTCCCCCACGACGGCGAGCCCGAGCTCCAGCTCGGCGAGGGCGGCGGCCTCGAGGCCAGCTACGAGTCCCACGGTCGCGGTCCCCTGGTCGAGGTCCTCCGCGACGCCCGCGTGCACGGCGTCACCCTCGCCGACGGCCCCCTCGAGATCGAGGCCACCCGACGGGGCTCCGGCGCTCGACTGGTCGTGCGCCACGACGGCGCGACCCTGGTCGACGAGCCCATCGAGATCCCGCCTCCCTCGCCGATCCAGGGCGAGGCCGCCTTCCGGCCCTCCCCGCCCTCGCGGGTGGTCGACCCGGCGGGTGCCCTGCGCAAGCACCCCCACCTCGCGCTCTACGCCGTCAAGGACGAGCTCGACCGCACGGTCTGGTACAGCCGGGGCTGGCACGGCCGCGGCCTGGGCGAGCGCCCCCTCGTCGGACAGGTCCCCGCGATCGCGCCCGGCACCCTGGGCAGCGCCTCCTTCTGCGCGACCCACCACACCCGCATGGCCTACGTCGCCGGTGCCATGGCCGGCGGCATCGCCAGCGCAGACCTGGTGATCGCCATGGCCGAGGCCGACCTGCTCGGCTTCTTCGGCGCGGGTGGCCTGCCCCTGCCCGCCGTGCGCGACAACGTCGCCCGCATGGCCGAGCGCCTGGGCGATCGCCAGAACTGGGGCTGCAACCTGCTGCACAACCCGGCCGAGCCCGCGGTCGAAGAGCAGACCGTCGATCTCTATCTCGAGTTCGGCGTCACCCGGGTCAGCGCGTCCGCCTACATGGACCTCTCCCCCGCGGTCGTGCGCTACCGGGCCTCGGGCCTCTCCCGCGCCGCCGACGGCACCCTCGTCGCGCGCCACCACGTGCTCGCCAAGGTCAGCCGCCCCGAGGTCGCCGAGAAGTTCCTGCGCCCACCCCCGAAGTCGCTCCTCGACGAGCTGGTCGCCAAGGGCGGCATCACCGCCGAGCAGGCCGAGCTGGCCGCCGGGCTGCCCACCGCGTGCGACATCACCGCGGAGGCCGACAGCGGCGGCCACACCGACCACCGCCCGCTGGTCGTGCTCCTGCCCATCCTGCAGGACCTCCGCGATCGCGTGCAGGACGAGGAGAACTACCCGGTCGAGCTGCGCGTGGGCGCGGCGGGCGGCCTGGGCACCCCGCGCTCCATCTGGGCCGCCTTCGCCATGGGCGCCGACTACGTGCTCACCGGCTCGGTCAACCAGGCAGCGAAGGAGGCGGGCACGTCGGACCTCACCCGGGCCATGCTCGCCGAGGCCGCCTACACCGACGTCGCCAGCGGCCCCGCCCCCGACATGTTCGAGCTGGGGGCCAAGGTCCAGGTGCTGTCCCGCGGCTCCATGTACGCCCGCCGCGCCCAGCAGCTCTACGACCTGTACAAGGCCCACCCCTCCATGGACGACATCCCGGCAAACGTGCGCTCGAAGCTGGAGAAGCAGATCTTCAAGCGCCCCCTCGCCGAGGTCTGGGAGGGCACCCGCGACTACTGGCAGGAGCGCGATCCCGCCCAGGTCGCCCGCGCCGAGAAGGAGCCGCGGCACAAGATGGCGCTGACGTTCCGCTGGTACCTGGGCATGACCAGCCGCTGGGCCCGAATCGGCGATGACGACCGCAAGCGCGACTTCCAGATCTGGTGCGGCCCGGCCATGGGCGGCTTCAACGCCTGGGCCGCCGGCACCGACCTCGAGCCCCTGCAAGCCCGCAGCGTCGTCAGCATCGCCGACGCGCTCATGACCGGAGCAGCCGGCGAGGCCCGGGTGGCGCTGGCGCGGACGCAGGGGATGCTGGGCTGATCCGCTCCCCGACGTCCCCCGGCGATCGCGCTGGCGAACCCCGTCCCCATCAGTACACTCCGGCCGGGAGGTGGGGTGATGCTGGGTCTGCTCGTGGTCCTCTGGACGGGCGTCGCCTGGGCGGAAGAAGAGGTTGAACCGGCCTCGGAGGCGGACGAAGCGCTGGCCTCGGAGGCGGAAGATTCGCCGGCCGAGGAGGTCGACCCCCTGCGGCCGGAGGGCGTGTCCCTGGGGCTCGGGGCCGGCGTGTTCGTGCCCAGCTTCGCGGTCGAGGGCAGCCTGCGGGTGCGCTTGTCGGACCGCACGACCCTGCAGCCCGCGGCGGGCATCGGACTGTCGACCCAGGTCATCGAGACCGCGGCGGTCGAGACCAACTACAGCACCTTCGCCGTGCGCGGCGGGCTGGCCCTGCGCCACCGACTGTGGGCCAACGCCCGGACCGACGTGCCGCTTGTGCTGGGGGTCGAGGGCCAGCGGGTGACCTCACGCAACGACTATTCCCCCTGGGTCGAGATCGAGACCGAGGCGGAGCGCCGCGAGACCACGTTTGGCGTGCGCCTCGGAGTCGCGGTCGAGCGCTGGGTCGCGCCGGGCGTGCTCGTCGCGGGCATCGAGCTCCGCCCGCTCTGGCCGGCGCTCTTCCTCGTGAATCGCTTCACGGGCCACGAGTGGCTCGACCTCTTCCTCCAGTCCCTCTCGGTGGAGCTGGGCGTGGCCGTC
>CALATR010000890.1 GCA_937891875.1 uncultured Pseudomonadota bacterium
CAGGCGCGCGAATGCCTCGAAGGAGTCGATGGCCCACACGGGCTCGATGGTCGTGCACACGGCCGAGACGCAGGGCTCGCTGTTCCTAGCGTCCATGGCCGAGGGCTACTTCGGCGAGGAGAAGCTGAAGATCGGCTCGGTCGATGTCCGGGCGCCGCTCGCGATCGCGGCCCAGGGCTACGGCCTGTACGACACGATGAAGGGCGGCAAGAACGGTGGCGCGCACATGCTGGCGCTCGGCAACGGCCTGATGGGCTCGTGGCTGGCGACGGTGGCGCGCAAGGCCGGGCAGACGCTCGCGACGAAGAAGGGGGCGACGACGCCGATGGCGCAGTCGCTGCTCCCGCAGCTCGAGGGCATGGGCAGCGGCGGCATGCCGTTCCAGGCCCTGCTGACGGAGCCCGCGCTCGCGGGACCGCCCCGTGAGGTGGTGCTGACGCCCCGCGCCGAGCGGGTCCGCCGTCGCCACCACGACGAGGACGACAATCTCGGCTAAGGTCGGCTTCCAACGCCAACAACAACCCCGTCGACGACCACGTCGACACCCCATCACCCCAATCTGGAGGGCACGCCATGCGTCGCCTGAACAAGCTGGGCTTTGGCCTGGTCTACCGCGATCCCCACACCGGCGAGCTCATCGTCGACACTGATCACATCCGCCCCGCGAGCGCCGGTCCGGCCGCCTCGGGCTTCTTCGGGGGCGTCGATCCCGAGGAGGACGACTACGCCGACTTCGGCGAGGAGGAGTACGACGACTACGCCTTCGGAGACGAGTACGACGACCCCGACTTCGAGGGAGACTTCGAGGGCGATGAGGAGGACGACCTCGAGTTCGGCCGTCGCCGCCGCCGTCGTCGCCGTCGTGGAGGTCGTCGTCGCCGTCCCCGTGCGGAGCGTCCGCGCCGCCGTCGTCGTCGTCGGGCACCCACCCCGACGCCGGCTGCGCGTCCGAAGCAGAACACCTGGGGCCGCACGGCCGTGGGTGGCACCGACACGAGCGAGGTCGGGGGCAGCGTCAGCGTGAAGGTGCGCCTGCAGCACGACTTCCGTGCCCAGGACATCACCTTCACCGGCTCGACCGACGACGCCCTCGTGACGTCGATCTTCTTCGGCGACCGCGTGGTGTGGTCGAACAGCGACGGCATCGCCGTGGGCGTGTTCTCGTCGAGCAGCTTCCTGCGGGACTTCCTCAAGGGCCAGTCGCTGCGTGCCGGTCTCGACATCACCGTCAACGGCGAGGTCGGCGACAACGGCAAGTTCGCAGTCACCCTGATCGGCGACAAGCCGGTCCAGCCGTCCTGCTGAGGTGAGCGTGCACGTGCAGCGTGACACCCGGCTCTCCGTGCGCGCGGAGGCCGCTCGGCTTCCGCCCACCCAAGCGCAGACGGACGCATCGTGGACCCGGCTGCTCTCGGCCGAGGCCCACGCCTCCGCCTGGCGCCTGGTCGAGGCCAGCTCCCGCGACTCCGTGCCCTTCGATCTCGAGCTCGCATGGTCGGCGGGGGACGGGTCGGGCGCGACGGCGCGGATCAGCGTGGCCTCGGCGAGTCGGGTGTGCCTCTTCGCCAGGCACCTGCAGATCCGCGGACGGGCGGTCGGA
>CALATR010000891.1 GCA_937891875.1 uncultured Pseudomonadota bacterium
GCCGAGCCCGCGGTCGCCGAGCCCGCGGTCGCCGAGCCGGTGGTCGCCGAGCCGTTGGTCGCCGAGCCTGCGGTCGCCGAGCCTGCGGTCGCCGAGCCTGCGGTCGCCGACGGGCCCGAGGTCTCCCGTCTCACCGCGCTGACGACCTTCGTGTCGGTCCACCTCGACCCCGACGAGCACTTGCTCCCCGAGGCTCCGGTCGCCGAAGCGTCGACCGTCGAAGCGCCGGTCACCGAGGCTCCCCCGGTTCGCGTTTCGTCGCCTTCTCCCTCTGTTTCTGCTTCCGCAGCTCCCCCAGCCCCAAGCGTCCGGCCAGCACCCACCACCCACGGCCGGGTCCGCACTCCCACCCTCTCGGAGGTTCCCATGATCGAGATCGTCGAAGAAGACCTGCCCCAGGGCGCCCGCATCAAGGTGATCGGCGTCGGCGGCGGCGGCGGCAACGCCGTGAACACGATGATCTCGGCCGGCCTCAACGGGGTCGAGTTCATCGCGATGAACACCGACGCCCAGGACCTGCGCCGCAGCCTCGCGCCGCGCCGCTTCCAGCTCGGTCAGCAGCTCACCAAGGGACTCGGCGCCGGCGCCAACCCCGAGGTGGGTCGTGAGGCCGCCCTCGAGGACCGGGATCGGATCGCGGAGCTGGTGGTGGGTGCGGACATGGTGTTCGTGACTGCGGGCATGGGTGGTGGCACTGGCACCGGTGCGGCGCCGGTCATCGCCCAGGTCGCGCGGGAGTGCGGGGCCCTGACGGTGGCGGTCGTGACGCGTCCCTTCTTCTTCGAGGGCCGCAAGCGTCTGCGCCAGGCCGAGGAAGGGGTCGAGTTCCTCACCCAGAATGTCGACACCCTGATCACCATCCCGAACCAGCGGCTGGTGAGCATGGCGAGCGACCGCACCACCATGAAGGAGGCCTTCCGCATGGCGGACGAGGTCCTGCTCCAGGCGGTGCAGGGCGTGAGCGACCTCATCAACTTCCAGGGCATGGTCAACGTCGACTTCGCCGACGTGCGCACGATCATGGCCGACAAGGGCGTGGCGCTCATGGGCGTCGGGCGCGCGTCGGGCGAGCACAAGACCGTCGAGGCGGCCCAGCTGGCCATCAGCAGCCCGCTGCTCGACGACGTCAGCATCGTCGGCGCGACCAGCGTGCTCATCAACGTCACCGGCAACCCCGACCTGACCATGTACGAGATCCACGAGGCCAGCTCCCTCATCCAGGAAGAGGCCCACGAGGACGCCGAGGTCATCTGGGGTTGGGTCGTGGACGAGTCCATGCAGGACGAGGCCCGCGTCACCGTCATCGCCACCGGCTTCGAGGACAGCCGCCGCATGCTGCAGCCGCACAGCATCGAGCGTCGGGTCAACGAGAAGGTCGCTCGCATGAGCGGGGGCGGTGGCCGCCGTACCGAGCGCAAGCTCCACGCGGGATATGACCGGATGTACCACGAGTACGACATCCCCACCTTCTTCAAGCACTCGGACTGATCCATGGCCTCCGACCCCGCCGCCGCCGTCATCCCGCTCCTCGACGAGGCGCAGGCCCTGGTGCGTGGCGGCGTGGGCACGGTCGCGCTTGGGGAGGCGAGCGCCGACACCGCGCGCGAACCCCTCGCCGATGTGATCAGCAGCCTGGTCAGCCCCCTCGTCGAGCCGGGCATGCACCGCGACACCCTGCTTCGGGTCGCGGGCATGGCGGGCCTGGCCTTCAACCTGCGCCGCGAGCCCGCCCGCAAGGCGATGGACCGCATCGTGGGCGTGGCCGGCGCCATGCGGGATCGCCTCGGCGACGACGGCGTCTCCGCCCTGGTCGTCGACACCTTCGAGATGTACCTGCAGGCCGCGCGGACCTGGCAGGACGACCCGCGCATGATCGGGCGGGTCGGGCTTGGGAAGGGCGGCGGATTCCTGGTGGAGTGACGGGCCTGGCGCGGCCTACCAGACCTTCCACCACGGCTTGGACGCTGCCGGCGGGGGAGGTGCTGCGGCGAGGCGCGCCTGGATGAAGGCGAGGTACTTCGGACCTCGTCCTCGAAGATGTCCTCGCCGGCGCCCATGAACGCGCGGGCGAGCTCGTCTGCCGCACGCTCCTCGTTGCCGAGCTCGAGCTGGCACTGACCATCCGGGGGGGTAGTCCCGCCGCGCATGCCTGCACCATCAGAAGATTATCTTCCACGTGTACCAGAACTGTGCGTTCATTGAGCGCAGACGGCTGCTTGTCTGCTCAATGATGAACCTGGAGTACCCCAATGAACGTTCGCCTGATCCCCGTCGCCCTCGCGGCCGTGCTCTTGCTCGGAACCAGCTCGATGCTCGGCACCTCGAGCTCTGCCCGGGCTTCCGACGTGCCCGTCGAGTCGGTGGTGTCCGATTGGGGCACGACGAGCCTCGAGTGTGAGCGGGTCTCGCCCAAAGCCAAGTACTGCTGCGACTCGAACGGGATGTGCTACTACCTGATCATCCGTTGATCGGCGGGGGCTCGCGCCCCAGCAGGTTCTCGCTCGCGCCCATGCCGTCGTGGATGCCCTGGACCCGCCCGGCCTCGAGGGGGTCCGGGTCGGCGAGGAGAGTGCGTAGGGCGCAGCATCGAGGCGTCGCCGCCGCGGACGAGCCAGCCCCAGTCGCGGGTTGGGGGCTCCCAGGTGGGAGGCGTTCATGTTCCTGGTGCTGTCCGACCGCACCGTGGACCTGTCCGCGCGGTGGGTGCGCACGGACGAGGGCACGGTCGACCTCACCCCCAGAGAGGCCGAGCTGCTGGCCTGCCTGCTGGACCACGCCGGCCAGACCGTGTCCCGCGACACCTTGCTGGCCCAGGTCTGGGGCATGACCCGACCCGTGGTGACCCGGTGCGTGGACACGGCGGTGCGTCGCCTGCGGATCAAGCTCGAGCCCGAGCCCTCCAGCCCGCGCCATCTCGTGAGCGTGCCCGGCGAGGGCTACCGCCTGCAGATCGAGCGCCCCGCCACCTCGGGGGCCGACGTACGCGCCCCCGAGCGGGCCCGACTCCTGGCCGCTCTGCTCGTTCATTCACGCGTCCACGTGGTCGGGCCCCCGGGCAGCGATCCCGTTGGCCTGGTGCAGAGCGCCGCCGCCGAGCGGGGCTGGCAGCCAGGGCGGGACCTCCGCATCGTGGATTACCTGCCCGACGCCCCACCCGACGGCCTGGAGATCATCCTCGCCCCGGCCCCGCCTGGCGCCGCAGTGGTGCCCCTGCCGCCGCTGCCTGCGTCCGCCGCCCGTGCGACCCTCCTGCGCGCCTGCCAGCGCCTGGGTCTGCTGGGTGATCCGGACATTCACGACGTCCTGGAGGCGTGCGACCCACTGCCCGTGGTGCTGGACCGGGTCGCCGACTGGCTGCAGGTGAGCCCCACCTCGGCCGTGCTGGCTCGGCTGGCCGATCCGGTTGCCGCCTTCCCCGACCTGGCCGCCGAGCTGGAGCCTGCCTGGCAGGCTCTCGACGAGGCTGACCGCAGCGCCCTGGCTGCCCTGTGCGCCATCGAGGGCTCCCTGTTGGCCGCCGAGCTGGAGCCCGCGCTGGGCGTGTCCCTGCACGCGGCCGATCGCCTGCTCCGCGCTGGTTGGCTGTCCGAGCGCGACGGACGCCTGGCGCCGAGCCGGCTCCAGCGTGCCTGGGTCCGCACACGCCGACCGGCAGCCGCCGCCCGCACCCGCTGGGCGCGGTGGCTTCCCCATGCCTGGCTCACCGCCATCCAGCAGGCGCGCGCCGGAGGCCGGCCCCTGCACCGCCTGGCTCCACCCGTGCTGGACGCCGCCTTCGACGCCTGCGCCGAGGACGATCCCACCCGCGCCGCCCTGCTCTGCCGCGCCCTGGACGCCCTGCACTTCGACACCGGCCACCCGCCCGACGTGCTCGCCCGCTTCGAGCAGGTGCTGGGCTTGGCGCTGCCCCCCGACGACCGCGCGCTCATCCTGCGCATGCGCGGCACCGCCCTGCGCCGCCAGGGACGCCTGCGCGCCGCCTTGCGCGACCTGGACGAGGCCGTACGCATCGCCCGGGATCCGCAGGAGCGCGGCCTGTGCACGGCCTGGCGCGGCACGCTGCACCAGGTGGCCCAGCGCCGCGAGGAAGCTCGTCAGGACCTGCGCGATGCCCTGCCCCTGGTGTGGACGCCCCGCCAGCGCATCGCCTGTCAGACTGCCCTCGCCGTGATCGAGGCCGAACTGGGCGAACATGACGCGGCCCTGGACCGGGCTCGCGCTGCCGCCCACGCCGCACGCGAGCTGGGCCACGAGCACCTGGTCCTGCTGGCCGATCGTTGCCTGGGCACCGTTCTCACCGAGTGCGGCCACACCATCGAGGCGCGCCCCCGCCTTCGTCGCGCCGTCGGGACCGCCGCCCGCCTGGGAGCCGCTCGTCAGCGCCTGCTGTGCCTGCGTGACCTGGCCCGAGCCGCCTTGGACGACGGGGACACCGAGTCCGCCACCCGCTGGTTGGAGCAGGCGCGAGAGCACGCCGACGGCATCGCCTCGGCCTGGATCGACGCCCAGCTGGCGGAGCTGCGTGCCCTGGCCGCCTGGCTGGACACCGATCGCGATCTGGCGCGCACCTGGCTCGAGCGCGCCCTGGTCCTGCGCACCGACGAGGATCCGGATTCGGCGGGCACTGTTCTGGCCTGGCTCGCCTTGTGGCACGCCTCCGCCAGCCCGGCCGGTCGCCCCGGCGTGGCCGACCGCCTGTGGCAGCAGTCCACCCGCGCGCGTTGGTCCGGGCCCGCCGCCCAGTCCTTCCGCCAGGCGATGGCGGCCGTGCTGGACCAGGATTCGGCCCCGGACGGACCCAGCGGCTGGGAGCAGCGCCTGCTCCGCCGGATCCTGGCCAAAGGCGCCGATCCTGAGCGGTGACACATCGGCGACACACGCTGTCACACCGCGTGGCCCGCCGCGACGGACGGTGCGGGCTCCTCTCTGCGTCCACGGGGCGTGCGAGCGAACGCACCCCCCACGAAGGAGGACCCCATGACCGTTCGGACCCTGCTCCCCC
>CALATR010000892.1 GCA_937891875.1 uncultured Pseudomonadota bacterium
CCGCGACCTCCCGCGAGCCGTGGCGCCCGTCGAAGCCGATGGTGACGCCGCGCTCCCGGGCGTCGGGCACGGTCTCGAGCAGGTAGTCGGCGAGCCCCTTCGCGACCCGCCGCACGAGCGCCCGGTTCATGCCGCCAGGACCGGGCCCGATGGGTCCACGCAGGCCGGCGGTTCCGAAGGCGAGCCGGGCGGTGAACGCCTCGGTCAAGGCGCGCTGGTCATCCTTGTCGAGCCAGCGCTGCAGGGTCTTGCGGGTGGTGGGGTCGGGGTCGGTCTGCAGCCATTGCTGGGCCGCAGCGCGTAGATCCTGGGACACGGTGGCCTCCGCGCGAAGCGTGGCCCGAACCCTACTCAGTCACAGCGACTCGATCGACCGGAGGCCGTGCGACAGAGTGCGACCGCCCGCGCGTCGTCCCGACCGGCCTGGCGCGCGTAGTCCCGCCAGTCGAGGGCGAGATCGGCGGTGAGCCCGCGGCTGACGTCCAGCGCAGCCAGGTTGGCATCGGACGGATCGGTCTCGGCCATCGCCACCCGGGCCCGCCAGGCGGACAGGGCGATGAGCGTGCGGAACTCCATGACCGCCAACGTCGCGTCCACGTAGCTGGGCCCTTCGAGCGAGACCCGGCCGCGATCCGCCGCTTCCAGCCGCTCGCTCGCTGTCGTGAGGTCCTCCTGGGAGAGTGCTGCCGCCGCCATGCGCAGCACCCGGCGCACGTCCTGGGCCTCCTCGGCCTGGGGCAGCGGCACGAGCGTCGCTCGCAGGTCCATGGTGGACAGGGTGATGTCGAGGCGCTCCTTGCGCTTCTTCACCTCCACCTCGAAGCGGGCGGGCCGGTAGCCGGGCGCGACCACCCAGCCACTCACCTTCGATCCGCGCTCCAGCGGCACCTCCGTCCCGTCCTTGAGGTAGAGCACGCTGCCGGTCCACGCCCCGGTGACCGCGTTCACCTCGTGGCGATCGTCCTCGATGTCCACGTGCACGGCGGCGCTGGCGACGGGCTCACCCCGGCTGTCCGCCGCGGTGACGGTGAGGGCGGGCGGCCGTCCGGCGACCGCGGTGGACAAGGACATCAACAGCAGGATCACGTGCGCCTCCCAGGCTCCCCACCCTCAAGGTGTAGCGCTTCGGGGGTCGCCTTCACCCCCGGTCGCGACGCAGGCGCGCACCGAGGGGCTGCAGCAGTGGAATATCGGCGGGAGTCCAGGTGAGTCGACCGATCTCGTCGGCGTCGACCCAGCGCAGTTCGTGGTGCTCGGTGGCGACCGGCTCGCCCTCGAGCAGGGTGCAGGCGAAGGCGATGAGCTCGACCCGGCGCCAGCGGGAGATCCCGAGGCGGCTGCCGACCGCGACCGTCACCCGCAGCTCTTCCTGCAGCTCGCGGACGAGAGCGTCCTGGTCGCGCTCACCGGGCTCGACCTTGCCGCCGGGCAGCTCCCACAGGCCCTCGTGGGACCGACCCCGACCCCGCTGAGCCGCCAGCACCTGCCCCGCACCGTCCAGGATGGCGCCTCCAACCACACGAATGCGACTCACCGCACCCCCGGCACGACCAGCAGCGGGACGGTGAGGCCGTGCAGCACACGCTCGGTCGTCGATCCAAGGACCCGGTCGACCGCGCTGTCGTGGCCCAGGGAGGTCATGACCACGAGATCGGCGTCGCGGGCGTCCTTCAGGATGGACCCGACCACGTCCCCGTCGCGCCGGATGGACTCGGTCGCCCAGCCGGCGGGCACGTCCACGTCCACGTCCTCGCCCACCGAGAGGAAGCGCAGCCGGGCGTCGGTGCAGCCCAGGCGCTCCAGCAGGGAGATGGTCTCCTCGATGGCGCGGTCAGGGCGGGGGTCGGAGACCACCGGCAGCAGGACCTGCCGCAGGGCGACCCGGCCGCTGCGGCGATCGACGAAGCCGCGGGCCTTGGGCGGGATCAGCAGGGTGCAGGCCTCGGAGCTGCGAGCGATCGCCTCGGCCATGGAGGGCTTGAGCCAGCGACCGAACGCACCACGGCGGTGGGTCGCGGCGACCAGCAGGTCGGCGTGGACCTTGGAGGCGCGCTGCAGCACGCCCTTGACCGGATCCTCGCCGTCGAGGTGGATCTTGGAGGCGCGGATGCCGAGCTTGCCGACCCGCTCCCGGGTGGCCCGCGGCGAGATCAGCCCCCAGCGGGCCAGGGTGTCGCGGATGCCGGGGTAGTCGGTCCAGTGGGCCTCGCTGCGCTTGCCGACGTGCACCAGGGTGAGCCGGGCCTCGGCAGGCGGGAGCTGCTCGGGAGCATCCGCCGGCGCCCCGTCCGCGACCTGGCCCAGGGCGATGCGCAGGGCGTGCGCGAACGCGCGCTGGCTTCCGCGGGAGAAGTCCGTGGGATGCACGATGGACCACGCCGTACGGGCGGGAGGGCGCAGCGGATCGACAGCCTCGGTCATACCCCATCGTAGCAGACCGATCGCCCCGCCCATCACCTTCCGGATCGGTTACCGCGCCGCGTGGCCGACAACCTCGACGATCCCACCACGCCCGCAGCCCCGCAGCGCGTCGAACCCGGACTGGACTGGGCCCACGCGGCACGGGACGCCCTCGCCGGCCAGCGCCCGGACGCCACCTACGACGTGCTGATCCTGACCGTGCGCCCCGCCCACCAGGTGCGCCTGCAGGCCCGTCTCGATCGCCTGCTGCGCCGGGTCCGCACCCGCGACGGTCGCAGGCCGCGGGTGTTCCTGGTGCCCGAGACCCTGCGTCGACCCGGCAATCTCGTCGCCACCCTCCTCGCGTGGTCCCACGCCTGCGCCCAGGCGCGCGGTCACCGGATCGATCTGGCCCGCGCCCTCGTCCGCGGTGAGCGGATCGCCATGGTGCACGCCGCGGGAGAGGGTCGCCGCGCCGCCCCGCTGGTCC
>CALATR010000893.1 GCA_937891875.1 uncultured Pseudomonadota bacterium
CGCGGTGGTCGAGCTGGCCGGATCGGCCGAAACACCAGATGGAACGTGCACCTTCGCGTTCACCGCCACCCCGGTCCGCGACGTGCACGGCCTCTCCTTCGAGACCACCGTCGACCCCGAGGCGCCGCCCTCGGCGATCACCCTGCAGTTCGACCCCGTGCACGCCCTGTCCTACGCCGACCTCGCGACCCCCGACGAGGACGGCGATGGCGTGCTCACCGAGGCCGACGGCCTGCTGGGCAACACCGTCACCTTCGGCGTCGTCAGCACACCGTCCTGGAACCTGGAGATCTCCCCGTGAACCGCACCTTCGTCACCCTGACCCTGCTCCTCGTGGCCTGCGGCTCCGGAGAGTGGACCGTCACCACCTGGGGCGAGGACTACATCGAGCAAGGCATCCCCGCGTCCGAGTTCGCCGACGGGTGCAGCGTCACCTTCGACGCGTTCGAGGTCGAGATCCTGCAGGCCGCCCTGGTGGACGGCAACGACGAGGTCGTGGCCGACGTGCCCGCCACCGCGTTCGACCTGACCACCGCCGGGCCTCAGACCGTCGGCACCGTCGACGCCCCCGCCCGCCTGTTCGACACCGCACGCTTCCGCATCGGACCCGCGGACGGCCCGAGCGTGCGCGCCGCCGGCCAGCTGACCTGCGCCGACGCCACCGTCTCGTTCGACTGGACCTTCCAGACCGACACCACCTACGACTGCGAGCCCGACGATCTGGTCGTGCCCTCGGGCGGCGTCGCCGAGACCGAGTTCACGATCCACGGCGACCACCTGTTCTACGACGGGCTCGACAACCCCGACGCCGAGCTGCGCGGCCAGGCCTGGATCGACGCCGATGGGAACGCAGACGGCACGCTCACCCTGGAGGAGCTGTCCGCGGTGTCCGTCGCCGGGCTGGGCTACGAGGTCGGCCCCTACAGCGAGGTCGAGGATCTGGCGGCGTTCGTGACCCACCTGACGCGCACGGTCGGGCACGTGAACGGCGAGGGGCACTGCCGGGTCGACCTGTAGCCGGTCGCCCGGCCAGAGACCGCCCTACAGCCCGACCGGCCCCGAGAAGTTGCCCTGGTTGGCCATGGCGATGAACCAGTTGACCAGGTAGCCGATGGCGCCCAGCCAGCCGAGCAGCACCAGGCCGAGGATGCCGAGCACGACGGCCACGAAGAAGAGGCGCACGTCGAGGAGCTGGTCGACGAAGCGGGGCTGGAACTCGTCGACCATCCAGGCGTCGACGGTCGCGTCGTCGAGCGCCCCCGCCGGGCCCTCGAGCAGGTCGTGGCCAACGCGGATCGGGCCGTGCTTGCTGGCCAGGGTCCAGGCGTCGGCCCAGGGGAGGTCGGCCGACAGCACGGGCATGGCGCACTGGGGGCAGGCACCGACGACCCGGTCGCCGCCTTGCCGGGCCGCGTGCCAGATCCGCCAGCTCACGAGCGTCGGGTGAGGATCGGGAGCGCGGGCACCGCCTTCCTGCTCCACGGCGAGCACCTCCCCGTCGGCGGACCAGCGGGCGCGGTACAGGCAGGTCGGGCAGCGGACCTCCCCGGCGGCGACGTGGGCGGGCTCGGTCACGGGCGCTTCCGCTCCTTCCAGCGGGCAGCCACCCAGTCCCACGCCCCGGTGGTCGCGTTCGCCAGCGGATCGGTGCTCGCGACCTGACCATCGGGCGCGCCCGGCCAGGTGTCGGTGCCGCCCTTCACGATGCAGCGGGTGACCTTCGCCTCGCCGTCCCAGCTCTGGCAGGCCAGGGCGCCATTCTCCGTCTTTGCCGCTTCCTTCGCCTTGTTCCGCGCGGTCCAGATCCCGATCGCGTGGTCGACGGTGCGCTTGATGCCCTCCTGCTCGGCGAGCCCGGTCTTCGACGCGTCCATCGGGATGAACGTGTCCGCGTCGCCGTGGTAGTGCAGCAGCGGCACGGGCTCCTTGTTGCGGCACTCGTGCCACTGCAGCGAGCCGCCGACCGACACGACCGCCGTGGGCTTGTCGGACTCGCAGGACCACATCTCGGCCATCATCGCGCCGTTGCCGATCCCGGTCGCCAGCACCTCGCCGCTGGTGCAGGTCACCTTGTCGAGCTTGTCGATGATGGCGTCGAGGTACTTCACGTCGTCGACGTGCTTCGTCACCGCGCGCCCGCAGCACTCGCCTGCGTTCCAGGTGGCGTACTTGCCGTCCGGCGCGACCAGGATGGCCCCGCTGCCGGCGACGTGATCGGCCCAGCCGGAGTAGCGCATCTGCTGGCGGGGGTTGCTCCGGAACTCGTGCAGGTTGACGACCACCGGGTGGGGACCCGGGCCGGGCGGGATCCACACCAGCGCCCGCCGCTCCTTGCCGTCCGCCTTGACGACCAGCACCATCTCCTTGCGCGGAAAGGCACCTGCCTCGCACGCATTCGCGGGCCGCTCGTCCGGCACGTGCGGCTGGGTGCAGGCCAGGGCGAGCAAGGGGATGAGGGTCAGGGTGCGCATGGGGTGCGCCTATCGGGGCGGCGCCGCTTCGTCCGTTCCCCCGCCACGGCTCGGTGCAGGGACCCACAGGCTCGACGGTCGGTTGCCCCAGCCGGTCTTCGGTCGCAGCCCGGCCCCCAGCCGGAAGCGTCGCTGCTGCACGTACGCCTCCTTGACGCCAAACTCCACCGGGTCGGAGCCCTGCACGATCGCCCCCCAGTGGTGCGCCTTCACCGCCGCGGTGAGCTGCTGCCGGCTCCGCGGCCAGGGTCCGTCCCGGTGGTTGGCGACGTCCCACACGGCGATGAGGTGCGGTCCGGGCTCGTGACCTGCGAGCACCGGCAGCCACGGGGAGATCGGCGACCAGACCGGCCCGTCGACCTCCCGCAGGGCCTCGACGACCTGCTCGCCCGCGACGCGATCGGCACCGGTCGGCACGAGGCGGTCCAGGGGGAGCTGCCACCAGGCGAGCAGGAGCTGGGCGGCGATCAGGCCCCCGGCGAGCCAGGCGAGCACCGGTCGGCGGGCGAGCCAGGTCAGGGCGAGGCCCGCCCCCAGGGAGACCGCGGCGAAGAGGGGCAGGTAGACGTTGACGAAGCCGCCGTGGTGGCCGCGCATCCAGGCGGCGACGACGAGCGCGGTGAGACCGATCCCCGACGTGAGAGCAAACCCGCGGGGCAGCGTGCCACCCCGCACCCGGACCACCGAGGCGATCCCCAGCACGACGAGCCCGAGGGCGACCGCCGCCATGCCCGCG
The DNA here is from genome assembly GCA_937891875.1 of uncultured Pseudomonadota bacterium. Classification (GTDB taxonomy): domain Bacteria; phylum Myxococcota_A; class UBA796; order UBA796; genus REDI01. Next base: position 3,208 of record CALATR010000893.1, read on the forward strand.
AACGCGCCGCCGGTGGTGGCGCGGACCCCGCCCGCCGGCAGCAACAGCCCGATGCCGCCCACGCCAGCAGACAGGATCAACGCCGAGATCCGAACGATCCACCGGGTCCGGCCCGAGAGGGTCTCGGTCACGGCGAGCAGGGCCGCGCCGGTCGCCAGCAGGCCCGCCGCGGGCAGGGCATCGCCCAGCTCCCACGGGGTGCCGGGCACGATCCGCAGCCCGACGGTGCCGTGGCTCGCCGGCACGACCAGCAGGTAGGTGAGGAAGGTGCCGGTCGCGAGGTGCAGCGCCACGGCGGTGAGGCCCGCAGGCACGGCCGCGGCGACCCCGAAGCGCAGGCCCGACCGCCACCCATCCCGGGCCAGGAGCCCCAGGGCGATCGCCGGTCCGAAGGCCGCCATGTTGTGCTTGACGACGAAGGCCAGCGCGAGGAGCAGCCCGCCCGCGATCTGCAGGCCCGGTCGCCGCTCGAGCGCCAGCGCCGTCGCCAGCAGGAGCAGCCCCAGGGCGAGCGCGTCCGGCCGGACGAGGTCGAAGAAGGCCCCACCGGGCCACCAGCACGACAGGTAGAGCATCGCGGCGACGATCCCGGCTGGCCAGCGCGCGGGTCCCACCCCCTGCCGCACCACCAGCGCCACCAGGCTGCCCGCCGCGAGCGCCGTCCCGAACCACGACACCGCCCGACCGAGCGGCAGGGACAGGCCGAAGAGGCCGCCCAGGCCGGCGACGATCGCGGGCTGACCAGGCGGATAGATGTAGGGGATCCAGTCCGGGCCGGGCTCGGGGTACAGCGGCCTGCCGTGCAGGATCCGCCAGGCGTGGGTGAGCTGGCCGCCCTCCATCCACTCGAGGTCGTACGGGTGGGGCAGCCGCAGCGCCATGCCGTAGACCACCGCGCCAGCGACGATCGCGCCCGCCAGCAGGGGCAGGATGAACGGCAGCCACGCGCGTCCGGGGCTCACGGCCACGGGGCCAGTCCCTCGAAGCGCACCCGACCCCGACCCCGCGCTCGGGCGAGCAGGCCCTTCAGGCACGCGTAACGCCGGAAGAAGGTACGGATCTCCCGGGTCTCCGCGTCGGTCGGCGGGGCCTCGCCGCAGATCAGCTTGTCGTCGCGGAGGTCCTCGTCGACGAAGCGCACGACCCCGTGGACCGGCCAGGTGCCGCGGTGGCCCAGCGCCAGGGCGGGCCCGAGCACGATCGCGTCGTGGGGCTCGCCATCGGCGGAGGGCAGGTCCGGGGCCGAGCCG
>CALATR010000894.1 GCA_937891875.1 uncultured Pseudomonadota bacterium
TGCTGCTGCTCGGTCAGGTTGGCGGCATTGCGGTCCACCTGGCGCTGGTAGAGCCCGGGATCGCCGATCGCATCGGGATCGTAGGCGACGAGCGCCTGGGCCTGGGCGTTCTCCCGCTGGGCCTTGGCCAGGGACAGCTCCTGGCGCTGGGTGCGGATGTTCTCCCGCGAGGCGGCGACCTCGCGCTTGTGCCAGCGGACGTGCTCCTGGGCGTACTCGAGCGCGTCGGTCGCGTCCTCGAAGGCGTCGATGGCATCGTAGGCGCGACCGGGATCGTCACTCCAGCCGGCGGTCCAGCTCGCGGTCCGGGCACGGAAGCGATCCGCGCGCATCTGGCGACGGTGCCGGCGAGCATCCTTCAGGCGTGCGCGCTCGGCCTCTCGCAGCTCCTTCGCCCGATCGATGACGTCGCGGGCGTTGTCGACGTGCTGGTCCAGGCGCTCGTTCAGCATGGCGCCACCGGGGATCTCCTCCACCTTTCCATCGCTGACGCGGTGCCAGGCGCCAGGACCGGCGAAGGCAGTCAGGGGCGCGCCCAGCAGCAGGGCGAACACGGCGAGGGTCGGGGTGAGGGTCTTCATGGTCGGCTCCTTGCGACAGCGCTCTCGTGAGCACCTTGCATGCAAGCAATAATGACCCCTGAATTCTGTGTCGAATGAACGACTGACTCGTCCCGTCTCACGAATTTCGTCGATTCAGGCCAGGTCGGAATCGTCACAATGCATTGCAGCAGACTTGCACCACCAACCGTGATGCAGACTACAGTTGCATGCAGCCACTCTGCAACCTTGCTGGCTGGGCCCTGACCGCCAGACTCACTGGCCCCCGAGGTTCTCCTCGGGAAGATGAAGGGCGAAAAACGCCCCCTTCTGCAGGCTGAACCCGTCGACCACGCTGGTGCCGATCAGCAGCGAGCCCCCGACCCGCCGCAGGCGATCCCGCATGCCGCCGCCGTACACGATCCGCTCCAGCGGTGCCGGCCAGCCGCCCAGGCGCTGGTTGTCCGACAGGGGCGGGAAGTCGGGGTGGGTGCGCTCGGGGGGGCGCCCGTAGTCGATGAGCACCTCGGCCGGCTGGCCCTCCACCGGGTGCACCGTGAAGTGGCCCGCGCCGACGAAGAGTTTTTCCCAGCCGGTCTCGTTGTACCCGACCACCTGGTCGCCGACCTTCGCAAAGCGCTTCTCGAACCAGCAGAACACCGGCAGGTGGTTCTTCCCGGGGCAGATGGTGACCGCGTCCGTGGCGAAGGCCTCGACGGGCAAGATCGCGTCAGACTGCAGCGAGAGGTTCCACAGGCGCTTCAGCTGGGACGCTCCCAGGCTACGCATCCAGTGGATCTGGTTCGCCGCAGGCCAGGTCCGCAGCACAGCGACCAGCTCAGCGGGGTCTTCGACGTGGTGAGGCAGGGGTATCCGAGGGCGTACCAGGGCGGTCTGCGCCGAGCCTGCGTCCACGAGTCCTCCGTGCTTGTGACGTCGCGGGTGCGTGCTAACGCTTGCGGGGAGGATCGGGGATGAGCATCGACGCACTGCTCCAGCGCGCCCGTCGCGCGGTGCCGTCCCGGATGTGGTCCGAGGCGGTGGATCTCGCTCGTGGAGGTGCCGTCCAGGGCATCTCGCAGGAGGGCGACGAGATCCACCTGCAGGTCAAGATGAAGGGCAAGGCCCTGCCCATGGACGTCTGGATCTGGCCGGCGGACGGCGACTTCGAGTGCGACA
>CALATR010000895.1 GCA_937891875.1 uncultured Pseudomonadota bacterium
CGATACCGAGGACACGGACGTCGACACCGACACCGACACGGATACCGACACGGACACGGACACCGACACGGACACGGACACCGACACCGACACGGATACCGACACGGACACGGATACCGACACGGACACGGACACGGACACCACCCCCGCTGACGACACCGTCGTCGACATCCAGACCGGCGCGTTTGCGGTCGATGAGGCTGTGGACGTCCAGGATGTCGTGGTGACCGGCATCTACGAGAACAACGACGGCAGCATCGGCGCGGGCTTCTTCGTCCAGGAGCCCGACGGCGGCGACAACTCCGGCATCTTCGTCTACGGCGGCAGCTCGACGGCCAGCATCACCGACCTCGCCGTCGGCAAGACGGTCAACGTGGTGGGAACCTACGTCGAGTACGACGGCTTCGGCGACTGGGACTACACCCTGTCCGAGATCAGCATCGGCGGTGAGACCGACGTGTCGGTCACCGGCGACGGCGCCGCCCCCACGCCCATCCTGGTGTCGGTGGACGACTTCGCCGACAACGCCAACGTCGAGAAGTACGAGGGCGTGCTGATCACGATCGAGGGCGTCACCGTCACCGGCACGTACACCTACGGCTTCGACCTGGGCGACAACCTGTCCGCCAACAACCGCATCTGGGCGGGTCTGACCGAGTACGGCGCTGGTGAGACCGACACCTTCGAGTCCATCACCGGCATCGGCCACTACGAGGGTTCCTGGCGGATCCTGCCCCGCAACGCGGACGATCTGGTCGGCTTCGTCGACAACGAGGTCAAGAGCCCCTGGGAGGACGTGGCCGTCGGCGATCTGGTCCTCACCGAGGTCCTCTACGACACCAACCTCGACGAGAACTTCTGCGAGTGGTTCGAGGTCTACAACAACTCCTCGACCGACATCGACCTGGACGGCATGGTCATCCAGAACGCCCGCGGCGATGGCTCCTCGATGGAGGAGGTGACCGTCTCGAGCACTGCCATCCTCACCGCCGGCTCCTACGCGGTCATCGCCAAGGGCAGCGCATCCGACTGGAACGCCAGCGACAGCGCATCCGCCTGCTACGCCATCGCCGCCGAGGGCATCACCCCGCTCGCCCACTGGACGGGCTCCATGGCGCTGCGCAACGGCGGCGACGAGTACCTCGAGATCGGCTGGAACGACGACGGCACCTTCGTCTCGCTCGACAAGTCCGCCACCTGGGCCGACGATGCCGGCGGCGGCGAGTCCGTGCAGCTGACCAACGCCTCGATCAACGTCACCGACAACGACGACTACGGGAACTGGTGCATCAGCACCATCGCGCTCGGTTCGAGCGGCGAGACCGCCAGCCCGGGCACCGCCAACGAGACCTGCGGCTCCTGATCCGCCTGCAAGCTCCATGATGCGCGCCGGTCGGCCCTCGGGTCGGCCGGCGCTCGTGCGTTCGAGGCGAGATCCTGCGGAGAGTCCTCCCGGATTTCCTTGACGCCGCCACGGTGACGAACCGACCGACGGACGTCTGACGAACGTCGGAGCCTGGAGGGGTGCCCGGGGAATCGATCGGGTGCTGGACGGGGTCGATCTCTGGCATCGGGCCTGCAAAGCGCCCTCCCGTGCCCGCCGGGGACCCGGCGGCTGGGGGGGGACATGGCGGTGACGGTGATCGGGGGGGCGCTCCAGGGGGTGGACGCCATTCCCATCGAGGTCGAGGTGGACCTCCTGCGGCGGCTGCCCAGCGTGTCCGTGGTCGGGCTCGCGGCGAGCGCGGTCAAGGAGAGCGCCGAGCGGGTTCGATCGGCGCTCGCGTCCGCGGACCTCGAGTTCCCCCGCCGCCGGGTGGTGGTGAACCTGGCGCCAGCGGATGTGCGCAAGGACGGCACCGCCTTTGATCTTCCGGTGGCGCTGGGGATCCTGGCGGCGGATGGGCAGCTGCCGGAGGGGTCGCTCGACCCGTGGGTGGTGGCGGGGGAGCTCTCGCTGGGCGGCATGCTGCGGCCGATCCGCGGGGCGCTCGCCCTCGCGCTGCTGGCTCGAAAGCTGGGGAAGAAGGTCCTGCTTCCGAGGTCCTGCGCGGCCCAGGCGGCCATCGTGCCCGGGGTCGAGGTGGGCTGTGCCGACACCCTGGAGGAGGTCGTGCAGCACCTGCGCGGGGAGGGGGAGCTGCCCGCGGCGCCGAGCTCGTCGGCAGCCGTCGAGCCGGCGAGCTTCGATCTGGCGGATGTGCGCGGGCAGCATGGGGCGCGGCTTGCCTTGGAGATCGCCGCCGCAGGTGGCCACCACCTGCTGCTCATGGGGCCGCCGGGCTGCGGCAAGAGCATGCTCGCCCGTCGCCTGCCGACGCTCCTGCCTTCGCCGAGCTTCGAGGAGTCGCTCGAGATCAGCCAGGTGCACAGCGTGGCCGGCCTGCTCGACCCCGGGGTGGGCCTGCTCCCAGGCCGGCCGTTCCGTGCGCCTCACCACAGCGTCAGCGTGGCGGGACTCATCGGCAGCCGGACCCTGCGCCCGGGCGAGGTCAGCCTCGCTCACCACGGCGTGCTGTTCCTCGACGAGGCGACGGAGTTCTCCCGCAACGCGCTCGAGGTCCTGCGGGAGCCCCTGGAGGAGGGGCTGGTCCGCCTCACCCGAGCGGCGGGCACGGTCGTGCACCCGGCGGCGATCACCCTCATCATGGCGTCCAACCCCTGCCCCTGTGGCCGGCGGGGCAGCCCGCTGCCGTGCGTGTGCGCGGACAGCTCGGTCATCCGCTACCGAAGCCGACTCTCGGGCCCACTCCTCGATCGCGTGGACCTGCACGTGGACCTGGAGCCCCTGACCGCGACCGAGCTGCTGGACCTGCCTGCCGGGGAGGACTCGGCGACCGTGCGTCAGCGGGTGGTGGAGGCGCGAGGCCGGCAGCGGGCCCGGGGGCAGCAGCGCCTCAACGGGCGCCTGCGCCCGGGGGAGATCGAGGAAGCCGCGGCTCCGACGACGGCGGCGCGGGCGCTACTGCGCGACGCGATGGACCGGCACCACCTGACCGCGCGCTCGGCGACCCGGCTGCTCCGGGTGGCGCGCACCATCGCGGATCTCGCCGCCGACGGTCGGGTCGAGGAGCATCACGTGGCGGGCGCCCTGTGCTGGCGCGCCTCGCTCGACGTGCTCTGACCACGGCTGGTCGCCATGGGTCCGCCCGGCGCGGACCCCCTTGTCTGGCTTCGTAGAAGGAGCCTCAATCGCCCGTTTCGGGGCACTCGACACAGAGGCGGGGGACCGCCAGGGAGGAAGCATGCACGTGACCCAGATCAGTCCCGAGGACCGGGGCAAGGCGCTGGACCAGACGCTCGGCGCGATGGAGAAGCGCTTTGGCAAGGGAGCCTTGATGCGGCTCGGCGACCAGGCCCACGTGGAGGTGACGACCGTCTCCACCGGGGTGCTCAGCCTCGACCTCGCGCTCGGCATCGGGGGCTGGCCCCGGGGGCGGCTGGTCGAGATCTACGGTCCGGAGTCGTCCGGCAAGACGACGCTGACCCTGCAGGCCATCGCCGAGGTGCAGGCCCGGGGCGGCACCTGTGCCTTCGTGGACGCCGAGCACGCGCTCGACCCGAGCTACGCGCGCAAGCTGGGGGTCGACCTCGACAGCCTGCTGGTGAGCCAGCCCGACAGCGGCGAGCAGGCGCTCGAGATCCTGGAGGGTCTGGTCCGCTCCGGAGCGGTCGATCTGGTCGTGGTGGACTCGGTCGCCGCGCTGGTGCCCGAGGCGGAGATCAAGGGCGAGATGGGCGATGCGCACGTGGGCCTGCAGGCGCGGCTGATGAGCCAGGCCCTGCGCAAGCTCACCGGCATCGTCAACCGCACCGGCGCCATCGTGATCTTCGTCAATCAGGTGCGCCAGAAGATCGGCGTGCAGTTCGGCAATGGGGAGGTGACCACCGGCGGCAACGCGCTGAAGTTCTACGCGTCCGTCCGGGTCGACATCCGGCGGATCGGCGCGCTCAAGACGGGCACCGACGTGATCGGAAACAAGACCCGGATCCGCGTCGTGAAGAACAAGCTGGCTCCGCCGTTCCGCACGGTGGAGACCGAGATCCGCTACGGCGAGGGGATCTGCCCGGTCGCAGACCTGCTGGTCCAGGCCGACGAGCGCGGCATCCTGGACAAGAACGGGTCCTGGTACAGCTTCGAGGACGAGCGGCTCGGCAACGGTCGGGACGCCGCCCGGTCCAGGCTGGTCGAGGACGTCGCCCTGCGCGAGACCCTGCGCGCGCGGGTGCTGGCCGACGCGGGTGTGGGCCTGCCCGAGGTCGCGGTCGCCAAGTGAGGATTCGGGCGGGGCGCCGTCGCGGACGGTGCCGCTACGGGGCCTCGCCCACCCACCGACCGTTCGGTGCGCCCGCCACCAGCTCGCCCTTGCGCGCGACGACCTGGCCGTTGACGATCACGAGGTCGGGCTTGGGGGCGACCTCGCGGGTGTCGTACGGGCTCCAGCCGGCGCTGGAGAGCAGGCGGGAGGAGCGCACGCGGTCCACCTCGCCCTCGCTGAAGAGGATGAGGTCTGCGTCGAAGCCCTTCTGGACCTGGCCCTTGCGCTCGAGACCGAAGATGCGGGCCGGCGACTCGGCGCACAGCGAGACCAGCAGCTCCAGGTTGAGGCGGCCGTACTTGACCGCCGACAGGAGCAGCGGGAAGAGCAGCTCCGAGCCGGGAACTCCCGGATCGGCGCCCTCCGCGGAGAAGGGGTGATGGTCGCTGCCGAGGCAGTCCAGACGACCGCGCTTGACCGCGGACCACAGGGTGCGGCGGTCGTGCTCGGGGCGGACGGGCGGGAAGGTGCGCACGCCGCCCGCGTCCTCGTCCGTGGACAGGAACAGGTGGTGGGGCGTGACGCTGGCGGTGAGGTTCGTCTCGCCGCGCACGGGGTCCAGGTACTGGAGCTCCTCCGCGGTGGACAGGTGCACCACGTGGAGGTGGCGGTCCACCTGGCGGCCGGCCGAGATCAGGGCCTCGATCTCGTCCTTGCGGGAGAGCACGGCCTCGAGCTGCACGCCGAGCACGCCGGGCGTGGACAGGTGGGCCTGCATCTTGCTGACCGGCACGGCGAAGCCGTCGTCGTCCACCATGCCGTCGATGACGGCGAGGGTGCCCTGGATGAGGTGGTCGCGGGCTGCGGCCTCGAGGGCTTCGGCATTGTCCGCGCGGGCGCCGCCCCACAGGCCGAAGTTGACCCACGAGTGCTGCTTGACCCGGTCGATGCGCTGCTGCGCGCTCCGGGCATCGACCACCGGGTGGTCCCCGCCGGGCAGGGCGAGCACGGTCGTGACGCCGCCGGTGACCGCCGCCCGGGACTCGCGCTCCCACAGGGTGGGGTCGCCATTGGGCTCGAACTGGACCGCGGTGTCGATCACGCC
>CALATR010000896.1 GCA_937891875.1 uncultured Pseudomonadota bacterium
GCCCCACCGTGAACAGCCGCTGGCGCCAGACCGACTGGTCGTACTGGTACGGGAAGCCCCGCTGGACGAGGTGCGCGATCGCCTTCGCGGCCGGCGCCCGCGCCGCCTGGTACGCGGCGACGGCGTTCTGATCGTCGAGCACGTCGCCGAGCGTCTTTACGTCCTCCAGCGCCGCGTTGACGCCCTGCCCCAGATCCGGGGGGAAGGCGTGGATCGCGTCGCCGACTAGGAAGCAGCGCGCGGCGCCGACCGTGGCAGCCACCGTCTCGACGTACTGCGGACTGGGAAACGCGCCGGGCTCCGCGATGGCGAAAGCCTCGCAGGCCTCGTCCGACACCACGGCGTCGGGCAGCTGCGGGAATTCGGAGCGCAGGAACTCGCGCACCTCGGCGCCCGTCGCGCAGCCCCAAATCTCGTGGTTCGCCGGGCGGATGATGTTCGCCGTGCGCGGCAGCTCCGGGTCGCGCGACGGCAGGAGGCCCAACCTCAGCCGCCGCGTGTTGGGCTTGGTCGAGCGCGAGGGCACCGTGTAGGCGTCGCGCGACCGCGTCGTGAAACTCGAGCCGTCCGTTTTGTTCGTCACGTCGAAGGACGGCGGCACCTGGAGCATCTTGTACGTGAGACCGGCCGACGGCGATGCGAGCTCGCGCGGCTCGAAGCTCGACGCCGGCAGCTCTTTTGCCAGGAAGTCTCTCACTCGCGACCGCGCCCCGTCCGCGCCGACGACAAGTGGCGTCCGGAGCGTCGTGGCGCCGCACGCAATGTCGACGGCGCCGTCGTCGGCCGCGCGGAGCCCGTCGACGGACACGCCAAACCGCAAATCGGCGCCGTCGTGAGCGGCCCGCTCGGCCAGCGCGGCGAGCAGCGACGCGCGGGGGATCCAGACGGCCTGCGCCGCGCCCGGCCGCGCGAGCACCGGCTTCGTCGGGAAGATGCCCTTTTCGTCCGGGTAGATGCGCGTGAGGGAAAATCCTTCGTTGGACACGCCCCGCGCGCGGATGCCGTCCGTGGCCCCGACGGCGTCGGTCCAGCGCTGGCCGCGGCGGGTCTGCTCGGCCGGCACGGTGTCGAGGTCGTCGAGCGCGGTCATCTCCCGGTCCCCGCGGGTCCAGCGGATGACCAGGCCGGCCAGATCATCATCGGGGTCGACGGGCAGGTCCTCGACCACGACCACGAGGTCCGAGGTGGTGTCTGGCTCGGCGGGCTCGATGCGCACCCCCTCGGGTGCCCCCGGCGGGGAGGTCGCGACGACGTCCGAGTCGGTCGACCCCGGAGTGGGGCCAACGCAGGCCGCGAGCAGGAGCGGGAGGACGAGACGACGCATGGGAGCGAGTATCCCCCGGCCTCGACGTTCGCCTCCACGTGTGCACATTCGCCCACCTGGAGCCCTCGGATGTCCCTGCCCCTGCAGCTCGGCCTGGCCGACGCCCTGCCCGACCTGTCCGTGCCCACCCGCCCGACCGCATGGCCGGACCCCGAGCTGGTGCTGCTCAACGAGCCCCTCGCCGCCGAGCTGGGCCTGGATGCCGCCGCCCTGTCCGACAACGCCGCGCGGTGGTTCGGCGGGGGCGCGCTCCCCGAGCACGTGCAGCCCCGCGCGTGGGCCTACGCCGGGCACCAGTTCGGCCACCTGACCCCGCGTCTCGGCGACGGCCGCGCCGCACTCCTCGGCGAGCTCATGCGCTCCGACGGCACGCCGGTCGACCTGCAGCTCAAGGGCAGCGGGCGCACGGTCTTCTCCCGGCGCGGCGACGGGCGGGCCGCACTGGATTCCGTGCTTCGGGAGTACATCATCAGCGAGGCCATGCACGCGCTCGGGGTGCCGACCACCCGCGCCCTGGCCGCGGTCCGCACGGGCGAGACGGTTCAGCGCTACCGCACCACGCCGGGCGGGGTGCTCGCTCGGGTCGCGTCCAGCCACCTGCGGGTCGGCACCGTCGAGTACCTCGCCATCCAGGAGGACCACGACACCCTCCGTCGCCTGGTGGGGCTGGCCCTGGATCGCCACGGCACGGACGGCCTCGATCGCGACGCCGACCACCCCGCCCTGGTCCTGCTCGAGGCGGTCGGCCGACGCCAGGTCCGCCTGGTGGCGCGGTGGATGGAGCTGGGCTTCGTGCACGGCATCATGAACACCGACAACACGAGCTTGTCCGGCGAGACCCTCGACTACGGTCCGTGCGCGTTCATGGAGGCCACCGATCCGGACAAGGTGTTCAGCCTGGTCGACGAGGGCGGGCGCTACGCCTGGGGGCGCCAGCCGCGGATCGTGCTGTGGAACCTCGCGCGGCTGGCCGAGGCCCTCCTGCCGATCGTCGACCCGGACCCTCAGGTCGCGATCCCCCGCGCCCAGGCCGTGCTCGAGCGACTGATCGCGCACCAGGAGACCGCGTGGCTGGATGGCATGCGCCGCAAGCTGGGCCTGCAGGGGGTCACGGCAACGGATCAGGCCCTCGCCGACGACCTCGTCGCCCAGCTGACCCGCGCCCGAGCGGACTGGACCGACAGCTTCCGGAGCCTGGCTGAGGACCTGCGCCACGGTCGGCCCGCCCTCGCCGGCACGATCGACGGGTCGTGGAACACACGCTGGCGCGCCCGACTCGAGGGCCAGGACCCGGTGGCCACGGCGGCGCGCATGGACGCCCACAACCCGCTGTACATCCCCCGGAACCACCTGGTCGAGGCCGCGCTGGACGCCGCGATCGGCGGTGACTTCGCCCCCACGCGGACGCTGATCGAGGTCCTGTCGGATCCGTTCCGCGCCCAGCCCGGTCGCGAGGCGTACGCCCGCCCCGCGCCCGACGGTGGGCAGGGGCACTGGACCCACTGCAACACCTGATCTCGGATCAAGGCGTCCGAGGCTGATTCCTGGCCACGGCGATGGCAGCCTGGAGCGCTGGCCAGCCCCCTTCGACGTACCGCACGGTGGGCAGGCGGGCGCGCCGGGCCAGCGCCTCGGCCCGGGCGCGATCCGCGCCGGTGGGCGGCACCATGAAGCAGACCCCGTCCCACAGCGCCCGCAGCGCCGCCGGCGTGCCCGGGTCGTCCAGCGGCAGGTTGATCGATCCGGGCAGGTGCTCGGCCTGAAACGCCGCCCGCGGGCGCAGATCCACCACCTGGTGCTGGCGCTTGAGCGTGCGGCGGAGCGCGAGCAGGTGGCCGGCCTCGATGGGCTCGTGGGTCGGCCACAGGCGGCCGGAGATCCACAGGGCCGAGCCTGCCAGGAGCGCGGCGGGCCAGGTCAGGAGGTGACGCATGGGAACTGGGTATCCGTTCGCCGGCCTCGAGACTCGGCCTCCCCGGGGGATTCACCCCCGCTGACAGCGCCTTCCCCAGATGGCAGGGTGAAGCCAGGAGGTCCCATGATCCTGCTCGCGTCCCTCGCCGCCCTCGCCTCGTCCCCCGACCACGCCGTCATCTCCCAGGACGACGCCATCTACGCCCACCTCGACCGGGTCGAGGCGCGCCTGCGCGCCGCGGACGTCTCCCACCTCGACGCGGACCAACAGGCGCACCGGGCGGAGCTGCTCGACGTGCTGCACGACTACCGGATGGCCGGGGTCTTCCCCCACAACCACGACGGCATCAGCCACCCGCGGCCGGTCGCGGTCGACGGCGCGTTCCCGACCGATGCCGGTCGCACCCCGGTCTTCGTCGACGAGCACGGGACCCACTGCGCGGTCGGCTACCTGCTCGCCGTGGACGGGCAGGACGAGCTGGTCGCCCGGGTCGTGGCCGGCGGAAACCTCCGCTACGTGCACGAGATCGACGAGCCCGAGCTGCTGGCCTGGGCCCACGAGGTCGGCTTCTCCCTCGACGATCTCGCGCGCATCCAGCCCTCCTACGGTGAACAGGACGACGACGGGGACGGATGGCCGGCGGGGAGCGACTGCAACGACTTCGACAAGAACGTCAACCCGGACGCGGACGAGGTGTGCGACGACGGCGTCGACAACGACTGCAACGACGAGATCGACGAGGACGCCTGCACCGAGCCCTCGGGCTGCTCCTCGACCGCCAGCGGGGCCTCGCTGGCCTGGCTGATCGGCCTGTCCGTGCTGTGGCGGCGCCGCCGCGCATGAGCGGGATGCGAGCCAGCGCGATCGCATGCGTCCTGCTCGTGGGCTGCGGCGCGGAGCCCACCTTCGAGGAGGTCGCGCCGGTGATCGAGCGCCGCTGCCTGGGCTGTCACCACCCCGACGGCGCCTGGCCGCCCCTGCACGACCCGACCGTGCTCACAGCGCTCGCACCCCAGGCCGAGGCCGCCGTCGCCGACCGCTCGATGCCTGCCTGGGCTCCCGACGACTCCGTACACACCCTGCGCGACGCCACCGCGATGCCCGAGTCCGAGCGCCGGCTGCTGCTGCGCTGGCTCCGCGCCGGGGCCCCACCCCACCAGGATCGGCGTTGTACGTCCCTCCTCGGCCGGACTTCACCACAGACCTGCGCCTCGCCCTCCCCCCGTCCACCGGCGCGTCCGAGTCCAAGCGCTGCGTGCTGGTCGACCTGCCCGACACCCACCTCGTCGGCTTCGACGTGCAGGCCGACGCGTCGGTCCACCACGTGCTCCTGGGCGTGCACGACCCCGCGGACCGGGCCGCCCTGCAGGCGCTGGACGCGGCCGACCCCGACCCCGGCTGGGCCTGCGACGAGCACTTCATGGGTACCGCCGACGTGCGACCGGATCGGGTCCCGGTGCTGTGGTTCCCGAGCCCAGCCCCCACCCGCATGTTCCCGGGCACCGGCGTGCCCCTCGGCGGGGTCGGTGTGCTCCAGGTGCACGCGCTCGGGCCGGGCGACGGCGGCGAGCTCTTGCTCGCAGTCGACGACGACGTCCGCGACGAGATCTCACTGCCACTGGGCACCGGCGACGTGGACCTCCCACCGGGCCGGGACCAGGCGGTACTCACCCGCAAGGCCTACCTCCGCGATCTGCTCCCCGACGGGATCTCCGGACCGGTGCAGGTGCTCGGCGGGCGCGGCCACGGCCACGAGCTGCTGTCCCGCCTGACCATCCGCCTCGACGACGATCCCGTGCTCGACCTGGTGCGCTGGGATCCGCGGGTGCAGCCCCGCTACCTGCTCACCGAGCCCATCCTGGCGACGCCCGACCAGGTCGTCGCGCTGACCTGCACCTACGACACCACACCCCAGGCTCGGGCACGGGCCGCGGAATACGGCGATGAAGGCGAGATGTGCGGCGGGTGGTTGTTCGTGGCGGGGGGGGACTGATCCGGGGCGGCGGGTCTGCGAGCAGCGGCGAGATCCTAGGCCACGAGGCCATGGCGCAGCGCCTTGCTGACCGCCTCGGCGACGCTGTGCACCCGCAGCTTCCGGTAGAGCCTGCGGATGTGGGAACGCACGGTCTCGATGCCGATGCCCAGCTCGGCGGCGACCTGCTTGTAGGACAGCCCATCGACCAGCGCCTGCAGCACTTCCCGCTCGCGCGGGGTGAGATCGAGCGTGTCCTCCGGGCGTGACGTCGGCGAGCGCCGCACCACCTCGAGGACCGTGGCCGCGACTCCGGGCGTCAGGGGCGCCCCCCCGGCCATCACCGCGTCGACGTGCGCGAGGATGCTCGTGACCGCAGACCGCTTCAGCAGGTAGCCGTCGGCACCCGCACAGATGGCCTGCAGGATGGCGGGGGGCTCCTCGAAGACGGTGAGCACCAGCACCCGCACTTCAGGAAACGCCGCCTTCACACCGCGCGTTCCTTCGATGCCACTCATCCGGGGCATCTGCATGTCCATGATGATGACATCCCACGGGCAGTCGGCTCCGGTGCGGGCCAGCTCCCCGGCGCGCTCGCAGAGCGTGGCGGCGTCGGCGAAGCTGTCGACCAGCTCGTAGCCGTCGGTGACCGAGAACAACATCTCGAGGCTCGCCCGATACAGGCGATCGTCTTCGGCGATGGCGACGCGAATCATGGCGCAGCCTACCTCGGGACGGATCAGGTCTCCCTCTGATCCCATGATCATGCGATGCCGCATCACCCGAACGTGGGAGTTCCCGCCGCTGCCCGGCTCGGTACTTGAGCGCCGAGGGGGGTGGCATGCTTCCAGTGGACGAGACCGTCCCGCACGACCACGCGCTGACGCCGCTCGAGGCGTTCCTGCGAGGAGTGCACAGACAGCTCGGGGCAGACGCGGTGGCCCCGGACGAGGCCGTGCGCAGGGCGTCGGCCAACGTCGAGGGCGCGGGACACCGCTTCGCCGCGGTGGTTCGACCACGCCAGGTGCAGGAGGTGCAGGCCGTGCTGCGCCTCGCGACCGCGACCGGTCAGCCGGTGCGACCCTGGAGCCGGGGGTGCAACTGGGGCTACGGCACCCGCACGCCCGTCGACGCGCGCTGTGTCGGCCTCGATCTGTCCGCCCTGGACGCCATCCGACGCATGGACGAGACCTCGGGCGTGGTCGAGATCGAGCCGGGCGTGACCCAGGGCCAGCTCGCCGACTGGCTCGAGGCGCAAGGATCGGCGTTCTACCTCGATGTCACGGGGTCCTCCCGCGGCACGAGCGTGCTCGGCAACGCCCTGGATCGCGGGATCGCCTACAGCAGCGCCCGCGCCGAGTGCATCCGCCACCTCGAGGTCGTGCTCGCCGACGGGCGGGTGTTGCGGACCGGCATGGCCTCGTGGTCCACCGACATCGCCGATCGCTACCGCCACGGCCTGGGGCCCGACCTGACCGGCCTCTTCGTGCAGTCCAACCTCGGCGTCGTCACCGGCTGCAGCATGGTCCTCCGCCGCCGCCCTCCGTGCCGGCTGACCCTGCGCGCCCACCTGAAGGATCCCCGAAGACTCCCGGCGTTCATCCAGGCGATAGGCGATCTCAAGCGCGACCTCGGCCTCGACTCCATCGTGCACGTCGCCGACGGCGCCCGGGCCTCGACCACCCTGGCTCCGCTCGCCCGGCAGCATGCCCACGCAGCCGGCCTCGACCTGACCCGGGACCAGGCCGAGGCCCTCGTCCGCTCGATCATCGGGACCGGCTGGGCTGCCCTCGGCGTCATCGAGGGCGAGCGCAGCATGGTGCGGGCGGCCAGCCGCGAGGCCCGTCGGAGGCTGCGCCCCTTCGGACGACTCGCCCTGCTCGACCGGAGGCGGCTGGGCCAGCTGGCGGGCCTCGCCGAGCGGGTCGGCGCCAACAAGCGGCTCGCGGTCGCCCGCGCAGCCATCGAGATGTCCGGGCTCACCGCCGGGGTGCCCACGGACGGCGCACTGCACGGGATCTACTGGGATCACCGGGACGACGAGCCCTCCTGGCGGCAGCCCGAGCACGGCCAGACCGGGTGGCTGATGATCAATCCCCTGCTGCCGACGGAGCCGCGCGCGATCGAGCAGGTGCTGGCCTGCCTCGAGGCGGAGGCCGAGCGCGCGGGGTGCAAGCTCGCCGTGACGCTGAACGTCATCGGACCCCAGCTGGTCCTGGCGGTCGCGAGCCTCACCTGGCCCCTGGCCGATCGCGCGGCGGGTGAGCGCGCTCTGGAGGCGCAGCGCCGGCTGACGGCGCAGCTGTTCGAGGAAGGGCTGGTGCCGTACCGGGTGGGGACCGCCGAGCACCCCCACATCCCCTGGGACGAGGTGCACGCGGGCGTCCTGCAGGCCCTCGGTCGCGCCCTCGACCCGGCCGCGGTCATCGCCCCCGGCCGCTACGCCCCCGCGCGGGTCCGGGGAGCACAGCCATGAGGCGCTACCTGGTCCACCGGGTCGATCGCCTCGACGCGGAGGGGCGCGAGGCCCTGCTCGACCGCATCTACCCCGTGCTGTGCGAGAGCAACGGCGGGGGCGTGACCCGCGACGCCCTGCGCGCCTACGTCTTCGCGCCGTCGGTGCGCCGGCGCCTGTGCGAGGTCGTGGACCCCGAGGGAAAGACCGTCGCATTCTCTACGTTCTCGCTACGCTTTGTCCAGGTCGACGGCGAGACGATCGGCCTGTACCGAGCCGCGGGCTTCGCGACCTCGGGCGTGGGCTTCAACCCGTACATGGCGCGGCTCGCCCTGCGCACCTGGCTCTCGGACCGGCTGCGCTGGCCCGGCCGTCGCCTGGTCACGGTCGGCCACATTGTGCAGCCGCTGCCCTACCTCTTCTTCCGGCGCTACCTGCCGCGGATGTACCCGATCGAGGGCGTGCAGACGCCGGCCGACATCGCCCGGGTGCGCGACGTCGCGCTCGAGGTCTTCGACGAGCAGGTCGTGCGAGCCCCGTGGATCGTGCGCGCGTACGTCCCCCAGGGGAGGCCGGTGCGCCTGCTCGGCAGCAACCCGATCGTGGCGGAGTTCAACCGCCTCAATCCCGACTGGCGCGACGGCGAGGCGCTGGTCTTCGTGCTGCCGATGACCCTGCCCAACATGGCGCACGGGGCGGGCCAGATGGTGCTGGACCTGTGGAAGCGCTGGCGGCACGAGCGGCAGGCACGTCGGCGGCGGGAGGTCCGGCGCAAGCCGCAGTGCCAGGACGTGTAAATCCGCGTTTACACAAGCGTGAACGAGCGCTTTCCGTGACTGCGCACCGGACGCCCTAGGTTTCAGGCGCACCCTCTGCCACGGAGCGCCCATGCGCACCTCGACGCTGTCCGCCGCCGCCCTGATCGGCCTGGTCGCCGCCCTCGCCACGGCGAACGTCTTCGTCTCCTTCCCCGCCGACGCCGAGGATCCCGGAGATCCCGCGCCCGAGGCCATCCCGCTCGAGCTCGCGCTGACCGGCTCCCGGCTGGGGGCCCCGGTGCAGGTGGCCGGTCTGCAGGCCATGGTCGTCGTGGATGAGCAGCCCGAGATCCACCTGGTCAACACGAGCGACGTGCCGGTGACGGCCGACCTGCGCGCCCTCGCCCGCCACGAGTCCGGCAATCCGATGGGGCGCATGGGGCCGATGACCGTCGCGTTCGCCCCGGAGGTGCTCCTGGTCGAGCTCGACCCTGGCGAGGGCGTCGCCTGGCGGCTGGACGTGTCGGATGGCTCGCCGACCTTCGCGCTGGACAGCGAGCGGGCTCCCCAGGCAAGGCCCGGGAAGAAGGCACGCACCCGCACCCTGGTCCCCGATGAGATCGAGCGGGTGTTCACCGCGCTGGAGCCGGCCGAGCCGACCGAGCCGCCCCAGCCCGCCGACGGTTCCCAGGTCGAGGCCATCCCCGTCAACTCCCTCGAGCTGAACGTCCGCAGTGCGCGCTCGATGCCCGCCCGTGGGCGCATCGTGCCCCTCGGGTCGTTCTCCACCTGGAGCGTCGAGCTGACCGCGGACGGTGGGAACGGCCAGCCGACCCTGCTCCTGGCCGCCGGCTGATGCGCCCGCTCACCCGCCGCGGCCTGCAGGTCGCCGCAGCGCTGCTGACGCTGCAGCTCTCCTTCGCGCTGGTACAGGCCTGTCAGGGTCGGACACCCAGCGCGCTGATGCCCGCGGCGGGTGGTTCGCTGGACGATCTCGCCATCCAGTTCTCCAGGCAGGACGGCGACCGATTCCTCGCGGTCTACGCCGATCTCCTGCCGTCGCTGGACCCCGGGACCCGCGTGCACGTGGTGGTCTCCGACCCGGTCGACCAGGAGATCTTCGAGGAGGCCGCCGCCGGCTGGGCGCGGGTGCCCGAGCTGTCGTTCGTGGTCGCCGACCGCCCGATCACCTCGTGGGCGCGGGATCGCCTGGCCGTGCTCGGCGGGGGTCCTGACGATCCGCGCGCGACCCTGCTCGTGCCGCCGGCCCCGATGATCGGCTCGGAGGCGCGGATCAACGACTGGGCCGTGCCATGGGACCTGACCACGTCCCTGCCCCCGGGATCCACCCGGGTCCAGGTCGCCGACTTCCAGTTCGAAGGCGGCGATCTCATCGCCGATGGGGAGCACGTCTTCGTGGCGCCGCCCCTGCTGGCCCGCAACCCCGATCTCCCGGTCGACGACGTGCTCGATCGCGTCGCCCGCGCGACCGGCCTGGACCCGGTGCTGGTCGGCCGCGACAAGCCCGTGCCCGACCACCACATCGGGATGTTCCTCACCCCGCTGGGCGGCGGTCGGGTCGCGGTCGCCGACGCCGAGCTGGGCCTCGCGGCGATCGGTGAGCTCACCCACCTCGACGTGCACGGGGTCGCAGTGCCGGTCGACCGCAGCGAGGCCCGGGTGGCCCGCTTCCGCCAGGTGCGCCTGGACCTGGAGGCCCAGGGCTTTGAGGTCGTGCCGGTCCCGATCGTGCCCTCGACCGAGCGCTACGTGATGTTCAGCTACAACAACGCCCTGCTCGAGCGTCGGGACGCCCTGCGGGTCTACATGCCGTCCTATGGCGTGCCCGCCCTCGACGATGCCGCCACCCGCGCGTGGACCGACGTCGGCGCCGTGGTGCGGCCCATCGATGTGGGCGGCGTGTTCCGCATGGGCGGCTCGGTGCGCTGCCTGACTGCACCCGTCCGCCGCGGTCCGACGGGCTAGGTCGTGACCATGAGCCTGCGCCCCCGCGTCCTGATCGTCGAAGACGAGGAGCCCATCCGCCGTGGCCTCGTCGATCTGCTCGTGTTCCACGGCATGGATCCGGTCGCGGTGGCCACCGGCGACGAGGGCCTGCGCCGCGCCCTCGACGAGCCGTGGGAGCTGGTCGTGCTCGACGTCATGCTGCCCGGCGTCGACGGCTTCACCATCTGCGAGCGGGTCCGCGACGCGCGTAGCGGCCAGGCCATCCTGATGCTGACCGCCAAGGGCCGAGAAGAGGACGTCCTCCGCGGATTCTCGGCCGGATGCGACGACTACGTCGCCAAGCCCTTCTCGGTCGCCCAGCTGACCGCGCGGGTCAAGGCGCTGGTGCGTCGCGCGGGTGCGGTGCCCGAGCGGGTGCTGGTCCTCGGCCCGGTGGAGGTCGACGAGGACGCCCTGGAAGCCCGCTCCGACGCGGGCACGGTGCAGCTCTCGATCCGCGACGTCGAGGTGCTGCGATTCCTCGCCAGCCGCAAGCCCGCGGTGGTGCGCCGGGCCGAGCTGCTCTCCGAGGTCTGGGGCTACGTCAAGGTCGACCGGGTCGAGACCCGCGCGGTCGACATGCACCTGGTCAAGCTGCGCCGCAAGCTGGCCGAGGTGTGCGACCAGGAGCTCATCGAGACCGTGCGCGGCGCCGGCTACCGGCTGGTGACCTGATGTCCGGCCTCGCCTGGGCCCGCGTGCTGCTGCTCGCTCTTGCCGGGGTGGTGCTGGCCGTGGTCGGCGGGGTGCTGCTGCGCTCCTGGCAGGCGGCCGATCAGGCCCGGGTCCTGCGCCACCAGCTGGTCGCCGAGCGCCTGTTCGACAGCATGGAGCGCGAGCTCACCGACCTCCTCGCCGACGAGGAGGCCCGTCCCTTCGTCAGCTACCGCGCGATGGACGGCATCGTCGGCGAGCGCCCCCCCCACGTGGTCGGCTGGTTCCAGGTCGATCCCGAGGGCCGCTTCACCGTCGCCCACCCCCTCGACGAGCACGGCACCGCCCGGCTCGAGCGCGCGGCGGAGGGGCTTTCGGGCTGGGGTGGCGGTCCGCCCGCGGAGAGCCTGATCACGACCGTGCGGGTGCCGGTCCAGGTCCCCGCGACGACGGTCCTCGCCGCGGCGCCGACCGCGAAGTCCCCTCCCCCGGACCCGGCCGAGCCGGAGCCCCGGACCGAGCCGCCAGCTTCGAGCCCGGCGCTGACCGAGCTGGCGGCGATGCAGCGCGCCGCGGACAACATGGCGCCCTCCGAGCTGCCGGTCGAGAACAGCCTCAACAACGGCTTCGTCTCCCGCGGCCAGCGCGGCCTGCAGCGGCAGCAGGTGAGCGTCGAGTCCCTGGCGAACTTCGAGAATCCGAGCACGAACCCGGGTTCTCTCGAATCGCCCCCCGAGGCGGCCCCGCCCGAGCCCGCGCCCGAGCCGATCGCCGAGCCGACGCCCGCCGCGACGCCGGCGGCGAGCCCCCCTGCCCCCAAGGCGGCCCGAAAGGTCTGGGTGCCGGTGGAGGTCGCCGTGCCGACCTCCTCGGCGGAGCTGGTGGACGTGACGGTCAGCCCCTTCACCCTCGACGACGGCCCCGAGCCCGACACCCTGCTCCTGCACCGGGTGGTCAGCCTCGGCGGCAGGCGCTGGGTCCAGGGACTGCTCATCGACGACGACGCCCTGCAGGACCACCTGATCGCCGTGAGCCTGGCTGGCACGGACCTGGAGACCGCGGTGCGGGTGGACTTCTCGGACGCCCCGCCCGCGGGCGCCTTCCGCTTCGCCCACCCCTTCCACGCGCCCTTCGATCACCTGCACGGCTGGGTCGTCATGGACCCCCTGCCCGGCGGCCAGGGTCAGCTCGACGACGCCCTGCTGGTCACCGCCGGCGTGCTCGTCCTGCTGGTCATGGTGGGCCTCGTCGTGACCTACCGGCTGGTGCTGCTCTCGGCGCGGCGCTCCCAGCAGCGCGAGGACTTCGTCTCGGCCATCACCCACGAGCTGAAGTCGCCGCTCACCGCGATCCGCATGTACAGCGAGATGCTCGAGTCGGGCATGGCGTCCGATCCCGAGCAGGCCCGGGGCTACCACCGCACCATCCGCCTGGAGGCCGAGCGCCTCACCCGCCTCGTGGACGACGTGCTGCTCTTCTCCAACCTGCAGCGCGGGGTGCCTGCCCCGGCCGGCACCCTGGCCACCCTGGACGAGGTCGTGGGGGACGTGCTCCGCCTGGTCCGCCCCGTCGTCGAGGAGCGCGGCGCCCAGCTGGTCGTGGACGTGGACGACGCCGCGGGGGCGCTGGAGGTGGACCGGGACGCCCTGAGCCAGGTCCTCGCCAACCTGCTGGACAACGCACTGAAGTTCAGTCTGGAAGCGCCTGATCGGAGGATCCACCTCATCGCGCGCGCCGAGGGCGGCCGGGCGATCGTGCAGGTGCGCGACCACGGGCCCGGCGTACCCAGAGCCCTGCTGCGCCGCATCTTCCAGCCCTTCGAGCGCGGCGAGCGCGAGCTCACCCGCAAGACCAAGGGCACCGGCATCGGGCTCGCCCTGGTGCAGAAGGTGGTCGTCGGCCTCGGCGGGGAGGTCGCCGCCGAGAACCACCCCGACGGCGGCCTGGTGGTGACGGTGGGGCTGCCGGTGTGAGGGGGCGATAGGGGGCCGGGCAGCAACCGTTCCCCCGAGGCCTCCCATGCTCTACGCCCTCCTGCTCGGCTCAGCGCTCGCTGGGTCTTCCTACTCGGAGTCCGTCACCGTCAAGGAGGCTGGCCCGACGGAGGGCTCCCTGGAGCTGACCGACGGCCGCACCGTCGTGCTCTACGCGACCGAGGAGGTGGAGATCGCCCCGGGCACCTACGCCCTGACCTGGACCGAGGAGGCCGGGACCCGACTCACCGTCGGCGACGCACGCCACGCGGTCGCGATCTACAAGAACCACCCCATCGACCGGCTCCAGTCCGCCTGCATCGAGAAAGACCCGTCGACCGCCGGCATGCACGCCTGCATGTCCGAGGCCACCCGCCGGTGGGACCTCGAGCTCAACCGCGTCTACAAGCACCTCATGACCACCCTCGACCCCGAGACCAAGGCTGCGCTGCAGAAGGGTCAGCGCGCCTGGATCCCGTACCGCGACGGCGAGATCGGGCTGATCCAGGCCCACTATGGCCGGCGGCTCGGCAGCATGTACGGCCTGCTCGGGGGGGCCGAGATCCAGGCCCTGACGTCGAGCCGCACGAAGCGGCTGTGGGAGCTGGCGGCGCCGGAGATGTGATGGAGGGCCGGTGTGATGGTGAAGATCCCGCCCCGAGCCACAACTCCCGCGAGCCAGTCGACTCCGATTCAGGCAGGGTGCAGGGCGGAGGTGCTCATGTCCCGCACGGCGCTCTGGGCCGTTCCCCTCGTCCTTTCCCTGGCCCTCGCCTGCACGGACGGCAGCCAGACCGGGGAGACGGACCTCCCGCTCGAGGATGCCGACGGTGACGGCGTCGCGGACGCAGACGACAACTGCGTCGACACCCCGAACGCAGACCAGGCGAACGGCGACGGGGACGCCCTGGGGGACGCGTGCGACAACTGCCCCGCGGACGACAACCCCGACCAGGTCGACGCCGACGGCGATGGGGTCGGCGACGTGTGCGACGTCTGTGTCGATCGCGCCGACCCGGATCAGGCGGACGCCGACGCGGACGGGGTGGGCGATGCCTGCGACAGCTGCCCGGACGCGGCCGATCCGGACCAGCTGGACAGCGATGGCGACGAGGTCGGCGACGCCTGCGACAACTGCCCGGCGATCGACAACGCGGACCAGCTCGACGGCGACGGCGACGACATCGGCGACGTGTGCGACATCTGCCCGGACGCGGCCGATCCCGACCAGCTGGACCAGGATGACGACGGGTTCGGCGACGCCTGCGACGTGTGCCCGGAGCTCGCCGATCCCCAGCAGAACGACATCGACGAGGACGGGGTCGGCGACCGCTGCGACGTGTGCGTGAGGGAGGCCGACCCCGGCCAGGAGGACGCGGACGGCGACGGGTTCGGAGATGCGTGCGATCTCTGCGTCGACGTGGTGGACCCCGAGCAGGGCGATCGCGACCGGGACGGCTTCGGAGACGTGTGCGACGTCTGCCCGCGCTTCTACGATCCCGACCAGGAGGACACGGATGCAGACGGTGTCGGCGACGCCTGCGCCCTGCCCGAGCTGATGAGCTTCC
>CALATR010000897.1 GCA_937891875.1 uncultured Pseudomonadota bacterium
GACGTCGTCCATGGCCTGCAGCATCGGTGGCACCGAGTGGGGCACGCCGGGCAAGGTGACGTCGTCGAAGCCGTCCCGCGTGAGCGAGGGGGCGCCATCGCCGCCCAGGGCCAGGGCGAGTCGCGCGAGCAGCTGCGACGGGCTGGCGCTCGCGGGCACGATGCCGTCGGCGAGCCAGGACCAGCGGAACACCTGGTCGATGTTGTCGGGAAAGGTGGCGATCACCCGACCCACGGACGGGGCCAACCTGCGAGCGGCAGTCAGGCCCACGCCGACCGCGGCTGGGTCTCGCAGGGCGAGGACCACGACGTCCGTATCGTCTGCAATGGCGTCCAGATGGGGATCGTACAGTGTCCTCACGCGCACGCCGAGCCGCGGAAGCGAGGGGATCGCGGGGAGGCCGGGCGAGCCGGCGTCGGCGATCACCGCGACGGTGCGCACGTGACTTCGAGTCTGGGAGGGGCGATGGGTGGCGAAGGAGTGCACGGGAGCCTCAGGCTGCGACCGCGCGCTGGGGAAGCCAGGCGGTGACGTCGTTGATCGGGAGGATGAAGCGGACGCGGGTGCCCTGGCCGGGAGCACTCTCCAGCTCGATCGACCCGTGGAGCTCGTCCGAGGCGGCGCGGGCGGCGCTCATTCCGACGCCCCGGCCGGAGACCTCGGTGACGACCTGGGTCGTGGACACGCCATCGGCGAAGAGTGCGTCGTGAAGGTCGCTCTTCGTGGATGCCGGAAGACCGCGGCTGGTGGCGAGCGCGCGCAGCTTCCCCCAGTCGATTCCGCGACCGTCGTCGTGGACCTCCACGAAGACGCGGTCGCCTTCGCTGCGCACGGCCAGGGTCAGGGTGCCGCAGGGTGGCTTGCCGAGGGCTTCTCGGGCATGGCGCGACTCGATCCCGTGATCCACCGCGTTGCGGACCACGTGGACCAGCGCCGCCCAGAACGCCCGGAACTGATCGGGGTGCAGGTGCGTGTGATCCGCGGTCACCCGGATATCGACGTTGTCCTTGCCCAATCGGGTGGCCACGGCAC
>CALATR010000898.1 GCA_937891875.1 uncultured Pseudomonadota bacterium
GCACCGCGGTCGCGCAGCAGCACGCGGACGTCGCGGCGGCGGTAATGCCCCTGACCCCCCAGCTGAAGGCGCCGACGATCCCGTCGGTCGAGGTCGCCCCCGAGCCCGTGCCCGCACCCGCCAACCGTGGCTGGATGCTCGGCGTCGTGGTCGGGCTCGCGGTCGCGGCGGCGGTGCTGCTCGGCCTGTTCGGTGTGCTCGGACTGCCTGGCGCGCCGGGGTCGAGCTCGCCGACGCCCATCGCCGAGGTGCCCGATGCCCCCGAGGCCCCGCTCCCCGACGAGCTCGCTCCCGAGGACGGCCAGGAGCTGGTGCAGGACGATCCGCCCCGCCAGGTCGCGCCCATGGAGGACGTCGACCCCGAGCTGCTGATCGAGCCCGGTCTGGACGACTCCGGCGAGCCCCAGGTGGACCCGGAGGCGCCCCAGGGCGTGACCCCCGACGAGCGCCTCGCCGAGCTCTTCGAGGACGACACCTTCTTCACCCCGGTCGACGACGAGCTGGATGCGCTCCTCGACGACTTCGCCGCCCTCGAGGCGGACCTCACCACCCTGTAGGGCCTGCCATGACCCGCTTTCCCATTGTCGTGATGCTGCTCGCCGCCCTGGCCGTTCCGACGGTCGCCTCCACCGCACCGGGGGATGGCGTCGGGCGCGAGCGCCTGGAGGAGCTCCGCAACCGCCGCGGCGGGGAGGCCGCCGCCCGCAACGAGCAGCGCTTCCTCGACGGGCTCGCGGTGCGCGATCCGGAGCGTCACCGCAAGGTGGTGGAGATCCGAGCTTCGCGGCCGATCATGTACCGTCAGCTCCTCCGCCAGAGCGGGCAGGAGCTGCGCATGCGCAACACCGACCCCGAGTCGTGGGGCCGCCTCGAGCGGGTGATCGACACGACGTATGCACTCAAGCAGCAGCTGGACGCGTACGAGACGGGCAGCGACAAGGAGCGGGCGAAGCTGCAGCCTCAGGTCGAGGAGACCGTCGGGACTCTGTTCGAGCTGCGCCAGGAGCAGCGCAAGGCCCAGCTGCGGGAGATGGAGGCGAAGCTCGAGCGGCTGCGCTCCGACATCGAGGCCCGCGACGCCAGGAAGGACCAGCTGGTGGACGACTTCACCACCCGCTTGCTGAGGGCGGTGGAGCGCGGAGGAGAGCGTTAGGCGGGCCGCGTGAAGCACCTGACCCTGGCGTTCTCCCTGCTCCTGCTCTCCCTCGCCGCCCCCCTGGCTCACGCTGCGGGTGACGAGGCGGAAGAGCCTGACTCGAACGTCGTCGCCGAGAGGATCATCGATGCCCCTCCCGACCTCGTCTACAACGTCCTGGCGGACACCCGCTACATGGCCGAGCTCGCCCCCGACGACTGCCTGCGCAAGTGGGACGTCTCGCCGGACGGCAGCGGCTTCGAGGTGGTCTACCTGATCGAGGCGTTCCGCCGGAAGCTGGACGCACGGGTGGTGCAGGCGGACGTCGGAACGCGCCTGGAGTGGGACCACCAGGGCAACAAGGGCTTCGTGACGCGCTTCATGCTGGCCGAGGTCGCCGGCGAGGCCGAGGACGCGCCGCTGCAGACCCACATCACGATGACGACCTTCGTCAACGCGCCCGGCTGGCCCCTGCGCAAGTACTACCACAACACGGTAAAGCCGGCCTGGGCCCAGTGTTATTCGGAGTACCTCGCGGCGATCGACGAGGCGGCGCGGAAGTAGGGAACCGGCGAGCACTCCGGGTTCTCGTGTGAGAGCGTGGTGAAACGTGACCGGCGGAGCGGCATCCTCCAGGTACCGTCAACCCTACGGTCGGCGTCCCCGGCGCTCCTCACCCACGCCCCCGCACGAACCATGGCTCACGCCTCCGCAGTCCTCGCGGCCTCCCTGGACCACGGTCCCGACCTGTGCCTGGTCGGCCCTCCGGGTGCCGGGAAGTCGACCGTGCTCCGTCGTCATGCGGCCGCGCGCGACCCCGCCGACGTCGTGTTCGTCGACCTGTCCGGCTGTCGCGACGGGGTCGAGGCGTCGGCGACGGTGGCGGATGCCCTGGGCGTGCTGCTGGACAGCTGGCTGACCGCCTCCGAGGTGGCTGACCTGCTGCGTCGTACCCTCGCCGATCGCCCCGCGCTGACGCTGATCCTGGACGAGGCGGATGCGGTCGGAGCCGAGGTCGCGCCGCTGCTGGAGGCCCTGGCCGGTCTGCCCGGTCAGCGTGTGGTCGCCAGCGCCGAGCCCGTCGGCCCGGGGGAGGTCCTGCCGGTCGAACCGCTGGAGGATGACGCGTGTACGGCGTTGTTCGAGGCGAATCACACGGGATGGCGCAGCTCCGGCACCCGGGTGTGCAGGAGCGGCAGCCCGCTCGCGGTGCGGCTCGCGGCGCTGAACGACGTCGAC
>CALATR010000899.1 GCA_937891875.1 uncultured Pseudomonadota bacterium
GCGCATCGCGCTCAAGGCATCGCTGGCCCAGGCGCTGCTCGCGCGCGCCTGGGTGTGCAGCGAGCACGGCGCGCACGCGATCCGCCCGTGGCCCGGTGCGGATCTCTGGCCCGCGGCGCGCCTCGGCCTGCCGCGCCAGCCGCGCCGCGTCGCGCTCCGCCGCCTCGACCTCCCCGGCGAGGGCGTCCGCGCGTGCGACCACCTCCAGCGCCCGCTCTCGCCGGCGTGCTCCGTCGAGCCAGTCCTTGACGGCCTCGGTGAAGGCGGTGGCGCTCGCCGGACGGGCCTCGGGCTCGATGTGCAGCGCCCCCATCGCCAGGTCGACCAGCGCCGGATCGAGCGCGTCGCCCGGGGGCCGCACGACCGGCTCGCCGCGGGTGAGGGCCTGCAGCACGGAGTCGGGCTGGCCGGGTCGCGGGGGATCTCCGGTGAGGGCGCGGAACAGGATGCCGCCGAGGGCGTGCACGTCGGCGCGGGCGTCGATCGCCGCACCTGGCCGCGCCTGCTCGGGAGCCATGTAGGCGGGAGTGCCGGCGGTGCTCACCGAGGACACGTCGAGCACCTGGGCGATCCCCCAGTCCAGCACCAGCACCTCGCCGAAGGGCCCGACCATGACGTTGCTCGGCTTGAGGTCCCGGTGGATGACCCCGCGCTCATGGGCGTAGGCGACGGCCTCGCCGACCCGGACCAGGATCTGCAGCGCCCGCCGCAGGGGGGTGCCGTGCTCGAACAGGGCCTGCAGGGTCTGACCCTCGATCTCGCGCATGGTGAAGTAGAAGCGGCCGTCGGGGAGCTCGCCGAGGTCGTAGACGGGCACGATGCCGGGGTGCTGCAGGCCGGCTGCCAGGCGCGCCTCGGCGGTGAAGCGCTCGACGCCGCGGGTGCTGGCCCGCAGCGGCGAGCGCAGGACCTTCATGGCGACGTTTCGCTGCAGCACGCGATCGTAGGCCCTGAGCACCAGCGCCTGCCCACCCTGGCCGAGCACCTCGCCGACCTGGTAGCGGTCGGGGGCCGCTGCGGTGGGGTGGGGGGCGGCCTGGGGAGCGTCCCCGTCGGGCACGAAGGTGGCGGCGGTGCGGTCGTCCTTGGACATGGGCAGAGGCTAGCCCACCGGTGCGGCCTGGCCGGGGGTCACGCCCAGTCGATCGTGTACTGCAGGCTGTGGCCGATGGCCTTCGAGAAGCGGCGGATCGAGCGCACGGCAAACTTCTGGGCCAGGCCGACCGGGATGGCGTTGGCCAGCATCGAGCCGATGCCGCCGGGCTCGCCCTGGACCTTCTGCCCACCGGGGGGAGGCTCGTACGCGATGCTCGCCTGCAGTCGTCCGGACCGCTCCAGGATGTCGAGCAGCTCGCGGAAGAGGATGTAGGACGTGTCGTTCTGGTGCGCGGACCAGTTGGCGACCGGCATGAAGTCGACCAGGTGCACCAGCTGGTGGTTGAGCGCGACCCAGAACTCCTCCCCGGACAGCTCGATGGGCTCGTTGTCGATGACCCGGTGCATGCGGACCGCGCGGATGGCGTCGGGACGGTGCACGTTGGCGCGGAGCTCGGCCCGCAGGGCGTCGTCGTAGAGCAGGCGCAGGACGGAGGGGAAGGCCTGGACCTGGCGCCAGTCCGCCTCGGACAACAGGGCCTGCAACGCCGGGATCTTGTCCGCGGTCATCGCGAAGGTGTTGGTGCCGGTGCCCAGCACGGAGTGGAGCAGCAGGGGCAGGGCGGACTGCTCCGGATAGTGCTTCACGCCGTACTCGTAGCAGAAGTACAGGTGGTCGAGGAAGCTGCCGTCGGCGTGCTCGACGTCGAAGTCGCACTCGGTCTTCAGGAAGGTCAGGAGCTCCGGATCGACCGGGGGCAGGGTGAGGTCCCGGGTGGCCTGCTGGTAGGTCGACTCGACCTGGGCGGCGGCCTGATCGTTCCAGTGCTGGGCGTTGCCGATCCGCTTCTTCATGATGAAGCGCTCCGCCCGGCCCTGCAGGGTCTGGAAGATGGTGCGGTCCAGGTCGAAGTCGGGGATGGGCTCGATCCGGACGCGACCGGCATGGTCGACGACGCCTCCGTGGGCGACGGCGGCCTTGCGCTGCAGGTTGGGCTCGGGACGGACGTCGGCGGCTTGGGCCATGGCGAACTCCTGGGGTCGGCATCGCGCAGGAGAGCCCTCGGGTCTCCGTTGCTTACTTCCAGGTAAGTAGCCTCGATGGATCCACCGTGCAAGGAGACATGTGGAGGTGGACGTGGCCCGTGCCCGCAAGCCGGCGGAAGAGACCCGAGCGGAGATCGTGGCGGTGGCCCAGGAGCGGCTGCTGCGCGACGGTCCGGATGCCCTGCGTCTCAACGACATCGCCAAGGACGTCGGCGTGTCGCGCCAGGCGGTGCTGCACCACTTCGGCTCGCGCAATGGCCTGCTGCGCGAGGTCGTCGCCCACGCCTGGGGCGACCTCTTCCGGGACCTCGCCTCCCTGGCCCGCGAGGCCGACGCCGCCACGCCCGACGCCTTCATCGATCACCTGGACCGGGTCGTCCGCGAGCGGGGAAACGCCCGATTGGGCGCCTGGCTCCTGCTCTCTGGGGAAGGACTTCCCGAGGAGGCCTTCGTCGGCGCGCTGTCCGATCTGCCCGAGCTGATGGCCGCGGACGGAGATCCCGAGGACGCCCGCCGGGTGCTGCTCCTGGTCGGCGCAGCCATGTTCGGCGACGCGGTGTTCGGCACCCGGCTGCGTCAGGCGCTGGGCGCCCCCGATGGCGAGGCCGAGCGCGAGGCGTTCCGGCGGTGGATCGTGCGCACGCTGTGGGGGCGCTGACTACTCGACGGGGACCAGGCGCTGCTCGTAGATCGAGCCGTCCCCGGCGCGCAGCAGCGTGACCACGGTGCCGTGCTCGTCGAGGTGCTCGGTGGTGGTCGTGGTGGTGTCCTCGGACTCGACCACGGTGGTGCGGATGCGCTCGTCGGGGTCCCAGGTGACGGTGGTCAGCATCTCGTAGATCTCGTCGCCGTCGCGATCGTCGCGGCTGAAGGAGCCGCCGGCCTCGTCGAAGAGCTCGCTGCGGATGGCGAGGGGCTGCGTACTCCTCGGATCGAACCAGATGACGAGCCGATCGGAGCGCTCGCCGTTGGCCGTGCACACCCGGGTGAGGGTCGCCAGATCGTGGCTCGGGTACTCGATGCGGGTGCGGCCGTGGTCGGTGGCCAGCACGGGCACGGTGGCGCGGGCGATCTGACCGTCGGAGACGAAGCCGCGGGCGCCGATACGCACGGGCTGGGCGTCGTAGTCGAACTCATCGTTCCCGTCCGCCCAGCGGTACCAGTTGCCGGTGACCTCCGGATAGTCGTCGCTGAACCGCCAGTGGGTCGTGAACAGGTTCCAGCTGGGGTCGTGCTGGACGGACAGCTCCCAGCCCTGTACGCGAAACTCCCCGTCGAACGTGCCATCCAGGGGGTAGTCATCCGAGATGACGTACTGCACCGGGCCGGACGTCCGCGACGCAGCCTGGCTCATGGCGCGCCAGTCGTCGCGGAAGAAGAGGCTCCGCATCGCCCAGCCGTCGGCCGAGGGTTCGATGAAGGCGAGCTGGTTGCTGTACGTCCAGCGCGCGACCACCTCGCCTTCCTGGTTGAAGCGGACCACCTCCTCGTCCGTCCACGGTCCGTCACCCCAGCGGCCCTGCCGGACCATCGCGCCGGACTGGTCTCCAGGATCCTCGGGCACCTCGGGCCACGACGGCTCCCAGGAGCGCAGCTCCGCCGGCAGGACCGACAGCGGGTCGAAGGTCGCGCTGGTCGGGTCGAGGGGGTCGTCGGGCAGGCCCTCGGGGTACCAGCGGGCCTCGGCGGCCGGTCCCTTCAGCGGGTACAGCTCCGGCGCGCCTGCGGGGTAGGGCGGCAGCTCGGGGAGCTCGTCCCCGGCGCAGGAGATCAGCGGCAGGGTGGCCCCGGTGTCGGTGTCCGTGTCGGGTTCTGTGTCCTCGTCGACGTCATCGGGCGATTCCACCGTGGACTGCACCGGGGCGCACGCCGCGAGCATCGCGACCAGGGTCATCGTTCGCATCGCTCCCTCCTGACGCCCCACTCTAGGCAACGATGCGGTCGTTCGCGCCTTCGGAAGCTCCTACGCCCACATTTCCGTACTCGCGGGCGGATACTGGCACGACCAGCCGCGCGCACGTGCCACCGGATGGCCGAGGGAGCAGCTCCAGCGTGCCGTCCAGCGCCTCGGCGATGGTCCGGCACATGGACAGGCCGAGACCGATGCCCGCCGTCGAGCGGGTCATGCCACGCTGGTCCTGGCTGAACAGGCTCAGCAGCGCGTCGAGCTTGCCGTCGGGAATGCCTGGCCCCTCGTCGCGGATCTCGACCGTCAGGTGCTCGCCGTCGGTGCACGCCCGGACCTCGATCTGGCCGCTGGTCGTGTGTTTGACGGCGTTGTCGACCAGGTGGGCGATCGCGCGCTGGACCAGGAAGAGGTCCACGGCCACGCGCTCGCTGCCGCCGTGCACCAGGAAGCCGGTGCCCCGGTCCGCGGCGATGGCGCGGTAGCGGTCGAGGGCGTCGACGACCTGGTCCAGGGAACAGTCGGCGACCAGCCCCAGCCCCCGGCCCTCGCGGAGCGCGGTGAAGAGCAGCATGTCGTCGATCATGGTGAGCAGGTCGGTGCCGCCGCGACGGACGAGGATCAGCTGCTCGCGCCGATCGTCGTCCTCCTCGGTCAGCTCGAGCAGCTGGGTGATGCCGAGCACCTGGGACAGCGGGGTGCGCAGCTCGTGACTCATCATCGACAGGAACGCGCCCTTCTGCTTCTGGGCGGAGAGCTGGGCCTCCAGCATGTCCCGCTGGGCGTGCTCGGCCTTGCGGCGGGCGGCCCTGCGCTCGGCGCGGAGGCGACGGATGCCATCGGCGAGGGCGAAGGAGAGCAGGGTGCCCTCCGCGGCCGCCCCCACGCCCATGAGCCCGCCTTGAAAGCCGATCAGCGGCGCGATGCCCACGCTGCTGAGCGCGGAGTAGGCGGCGCTCGCGCACAGGACGGCCCAGGCGACCAGGAACCAGCGGGCGGGCTTGTGTCCGC
>CALATR010000900.1 GCA_937891875.1 uncultured Pseudomonadota bacterium
GCCGCGCTGGCCGTGCTTCCCCTGCTCGCCCTCGTGCGACGCCGCCGCAAGGCGCAGTGATGCTCCCGCTCCTGCTGTCGCTGCTGCTCGCACCCGAGCCTGCCTCGGGCTTCGCCGTCTGCCGCCCGCTGACGCCGCAGTACCTGCCCACGGCCGGCAGAGACATCCCCGTCGACGCCGACCTCAACGTGCTGCTCGACCTCTCGGCGACGTGCCCGGCGGGAACCTCCCAATCGGTCGAGCTGTACGAGGGCGATGAGCTGGTGATGGTGCAGGACACCGTCGAGGCCTTCAGGGATCCCCTCTCGCGGCTGGACCTGGATCTGGAGCCCGACACCACCTACCGGTTGGTGCAGATCGGCACCGTCGAAGGCGTGACCGAGACCACCTTCACGACCGGCACCCGGACCGCCACGCCCGCACCCGACGTCGAGCTCTCCGACCTCACCGTGTCCCACGTGAAGGTCGAGGGAAAGTACCGGATCACGGTCAACGCCACCGTCCGCGGGCCGACTCTGCCCGCCGATCCCGACCTCATGCTGGAGCTGTCCCACGAGGGCACGGTCTTCCAGGTGACGACCAGCCAGGCGGTCCCCGTCGGCGGAGACACGACCCGGATCCTGCAGGGCGGCCGCATGCTCGAGCTCGACGATCTGCCCGACGAGATCTGCGTGACCGCCACCGCGATCAACGTCGCGGGCGCCCGCGGGGAGTCGGACACCCTGTGCGCCGAGTCCGAGCGCAGCGGCGGCTGCGCGTCGCTGTCGGCGCCGCCAACATGGCTGCTCGCCGGGCTGCCCCTGCTGGTGCTCGCCCGTCGGCGCAGGTGAGATACTGACGGGGCCCACCGGAGCGCCCCATGTCCGACACCCGCCAGGCCGAGCTCGACGACCTCCTCGCCGCCGAGCCGGTCCCCACCCGTCGCCCCACCGTGCCCGCCCTGGAAGAGGCCCTCTACAAGGTCCACCCGGTGCTCGACCACGGCTTCGTCCGCCTCATCGACTACATGGGCGACGACGCCGCCATCGTGCAGGCCGCCCGGGTATCCTACGGAAAAGGCACGAAGACCGCCCGCAATGACCGGGGCCTCCTGCGCTACCTCCTGCGTCACCGCCACACGACGCCCTTCGAGATGTGCGAGATCAAGCTCCACGTGAAGCTGCCCATCTTCGTGGCGCGTCAGTGGATCCGGCATCGCACCGCCAACGTCAACGAGTACAGCGCCCGCTACAGCATCCTCGACAAGGAGTTCTACGTCCCCGCGCCCGAGCACCTCGCCGCGCAGTCGCAGAACAACCGCCAGGGTCGCGATCAGGTGCTGGCCGGGGCCGAGGCCAACCACGTGCTCGAGCTCCTGCGCCGGGACGCGGTCCAGACCTACGAGACCTACGACTACCTGCTCAACGACGACGGCAAGGGCGAGCCCGCCGACGCCGACCGCTCCATGCTGGCCCGGGAGCTGGCCCGCATGAACCTTCCCGTCAACTACTACACGCAGTGGTACTGGAAGATCGACCTGCACAACCTGCTGCACTTCCTCTCGCTGCGCATGGACGATCACGCCCAGTACGAGATCCGCGTCTACGGCGAGGTCATCGGCGAGCTGGTGCAGAAGTGGGTCCCGACCGTGTGGGAGGCGTTCATGGACTTCCGCGTCGGCGGCGCCTTCTTCAGCGCCAAGGAGCTGGAGATCATCAAGAAGGCCCTTGACAAGGACATCGTGGACCAGCTGCTCCCCGAGTCCGACCTCTCCATGCGGGAGAAGCGCGCGTTCCGCAAGACCCTGGACGTGCCGAAGACCTGAGGGTCCGCCGGAGGGGTCATGCAGCCGAGCGGAGACGTCGTCGTCACGCCCCTGACCCTGCCCCGCGAGGTCGGCCGCTACCTGCGCACCCTGCGGGCCATCCTGGGTGGCCAGCCGTTCTGGGTCCCCCCGCTCGCCTTCGAGCGCCGCCGCTTCTTCGATCCGGCGAAGAACCCCTGGTTCGACGAGGGCGAGGCCCAGCTCTTCCACGTCCCCCGCCGCGGCACGATCAGCGCCCACACCCACCGCACGACTCCCGGCGTCGGCTACTTCGGCTTCTTCGACTTCGTCGACGATCCTGCCGTCTCGAGCGCCCTCTTCGACGCCGCCCGCCAGTGGCTCCGCGCCCGGGGCTGCACGTCCATGGTCGGACCGTTCAGCTTCGGCAACCAGCACGCCTACGGCATGCTCGTCGACGGCTTCGACCAGCTGCCCGCGGTCGGCAACACCTGGAACCCGCCCTACTACGAGGCCCACTACCGGGCGCTGGACCTGGAGCTGCACGAGGAGTGGTACGCCTACGGGGTCGAGCGCGGCGCCGTGCCCGAGCGCCTCGCGCGGATCTCCGAGCGCCTGCTGACCCGCCACCCCGAGATCCGCATCGAGTCCCTGGACCTGGCCCAGGAAGACCGATACCACCGGATCTTCCTCGATATCTACAACGCCGCCTTCCACGATCTGGCCGGCCACACCGACCTCACCCTGCGCGAGTACAGCTTCATCGTCGAGGACTTCCGCCCGCTGCTGGACCCCGACCTGGTGCTGTTCGCCTTTGTCGATGACGAGCCCGCCGCCGCCAGCATCACCCTGCCCGACGTCGCTCCCGCGCTGCTGCGCATGGACGGCGGGCTGCTGCCGTTCGGCTGGATGCACTGGCTGCGCCGCGACCGCTACGTCGATCGCATCCGTGTGTTCGGCCTGGGCGTCGACCCGCGCTTCCAGCGCCTGCCGCTCGGCGCACCGCTGTATGTCGAGACCTGGAAGCGGGCGTTCGCCAAGGGGATCCGACGAGCGGATGCCTCGCAGATCGCGGCGACCAACGGACGCATGCGCGGCGCGGTCGAGAAGGTGGGCATGACGATCACCCAGACCTGGCGGACGTACCAGCGCGCGCCGTGAGCACGGCCCGGACGACCTCGATCACCACCGCGGCCGCGCGATCGAGCTGGTCGCGGTCGTGGAGCGCGTTGACCGTGGTCCGCAGCAGGGCGCGACCCGGCTCGGCGGAGGGGGGCAGCACGGGGTTCACGTACACCCCGTGAGCGAGCAGGGCCTGGGCCACGTCGATGCAGTTGTCATCGGTGCCAATGAGGATCGGCACGATCGGCCCCTCCGAGCGACCCGTGTCGAGCCCGCCGGCCTGCAGGGTGGAGCGCCAGTGCCGCGCGTTGGCCCACAGCCGCTCCACCCGCTC
Organism: uncultured Pseudomonadota bacterium; assembly: GCA_937891875.1. Classification (GTDB taxonomy): domain Bacteria; phylum Myxococcota_A; class UBA796; order UBA796; genus REDI01. The sequence continues at coordinate 3,219 of CALATR010000900.1, forward strand.
GGGCTCGGCCTGCAGGATCCGCAGCGCCTCGAGGGCCGCGGCCACGCTGCTGGGCGCGATGGTCGAGGCGGAGAACAGGTTGGCCCGACCATGCAGGCGCACGTAGTCGACGACGGCCCGGTCGCCGGCGATCCACCCACCGACCGAGCCCAGCCCCTTGGACAGGCTGCCGACCAGCAGGTCCGCCCGCACGCCGTGCAGCTCCTCCGACCCGCGGCCAGTGGGGCCGAGGACCGCGAGCCCGTGGGCATCATCGACCAGCAGGCGGGCGCGGTGGCGGTCGCACACCCGGCGCAGCTCGACCAGGGACGCGAGGTCTCCGTCGTTCGAATACTGGCCCTCGACCGCGACCAGCACCGGCCCGTCGACCTCCGCCAGGACGCGATCGAGGTCGACGCAGTCCTCGTGGGCGAAGCGGCGCACCCGGCAGCGCGCGGTCGCCGCGGCATCGAACAGGCAGGCATGGGACGCGGCGTCGAGCACCAGCGTGCTGTCCGGTCCCAGCAGCGCCCCCACCGCCGCCATGACCGCCTGGTAGCCAGAGCCCACGACCAGCGCGTCGTCCCGGTCCAGGAACTCCGCCAGCGCGTCCTCGAGCGCCAGGTGCAGCGGGGTCGTGCCGTTGTAGAAGCGCGAGCCGGACGTGGACGCACCGTGCTCGGCGACCGCGCGCCGGGCGGCCGCGCGCACCCGGGGATCGGCGCCGAGGCCCAGGTAGTCGAGAGAGCCGAGCATGAGCGCGGGCTGGCCGCCGACGGTCGCGTGGGTGCCCGAGCCGTCGGTCACAGGCTGGAAGAAGGGAAAGCGGCCCACGGAACGGGCGTCGTCAGCGCGGGTGTAGCCGTGTGCGGGGGCGAACACGTCCGGCCGGTCCGTCGTGGGGGCCGCCGCGTCAAGCAGCGCGCCCAGGCTGCGGATCGTGGTGAGCACCCCCGCTGCCGGGGGTCCGAAGTCCACCAGGCAGGCGATCTCGTCCACGCCGGTCTCGCCGAGGGCAGCCAGCCGCGAGGCCGCCTCGTCCGGAGACCCGACCACCGCCGCCCGCTCCAGGTAGCGCTCCACCGCCAGGGTGAGCAGCTCTTCTCGGCGTTCTTCGCCGATCTCAGCGAGCTGGGAGGACTCGCGGGACCACAGGTTCACCGAGGAGGCGAGGTAGCGGCGCAGGGGTCCCCGGGCGGCCTCGCGGGCGCCGTCGGGCACCACGTGGGCGTGCACCATCAGGCTGACGATCCCGTCCCCGTCGTGACCCGCCTCCCGACGAGCCGCCCGGTAGCGCGCCACCTTGCCCGCGAGCGCCTCAGGCGTCTGCATGAGCAGCGCGGTCAGCACGTTCAGCCCCCGCCGACCCGCCTCCTCGAACAGCTCGCCGTCGTGGACCGCGGTCAGCCACACCGACAGCTCGGGCTGGACCGGGCGGGGCCAGGTCTGCAGCGCCACCGGATCGCCGCGGCCATCGGGGCGGGTCACCGCCTCGCCGCGCCAGAGGGCCCGCACCTCGTCGACCCCGTCCAGCACGCGCGCGCCACGGTCGGCGTAGGCATCGGGCGCCAGGGCGAAGGAGGCCGCGTCCCAGCCCGCCGCCATGGCCAGGTCGACCCGGCCCCCGGAGAGCCGGTCGACCATGGCCCAGGACTCGGCGACCCGAGCGGGATCGTGCAGGGGCAGCACCACGCTGCCCGCCCGCAGGCGCAGGGTCCGGGTGTGGGTGGCGAGGGCCGCGGCCACGACCGCGGGATCCGGAAAGGGCCCCCCGAAGGCGTGGAAGTGGCGCTCGGGAACCCAGACCGCAGAGAAGCCGAGGCGGTCGGCGAGCTGGGCGCCCTCGAGGAGCACGGCGTAGGGGTCGGAGCCCGAGACGGTCGCGTCGGCGAACCAGAACAGGGACAGCGCCGGGATCGGTCCCGCCGGTCGGGACACGCTGGGGGCGGGGGCACCGAGTCCGGCGAGCTGGCCCAGCGTCGGGTCGCCCTGGAGCAGGGAGAGGGGCACCTCTACGCCGAGGTCGGTCTGCAGGGCGTCGCGGAGCTCCAACGCGGTCAGGGAGTCCACGCCCAGCTCGGACAGACGCATGTCGGCGTCGGCGTCGATCGGGCGGCGCAGCACCGAGGACAGGCGGTGCAGCAGGCCGTCGAGGGGCACGATCGGCCGTGACCAGCGGGCGAGGACCGACAGGGAGCCCGCCGCCACCCGCTGGGCGACCTCGTGGCGACGGACCTTGCCGCTGCTGGTCTTGGGCACCGCCCGCCGGGCGACCAGCAGCACCTCGTCGACCGGGACCCCGTGGTCCGCCGTCACCGCAGCCGCGACCCGGGCAGCCACCTCGGGACTGGCGTCCGCGCGGACCTCGTGCACCAGCACCAGGCGATCGTCGACCTGCACCGCCGCCGCGCACCCCGGCCGCAGCTCGGGCACCGCCTGCTCGGCGCTGTGCTCCAGGTCGGGCGGGTGCAGGTTCTTCCCGCGGATGACGATGAGATCGGCGATGCGGCCGGTGATCCGCAGCCCGTCCTCACCCAGCACCCCCAGGTCCCCGGTGCGCAGCCAGGGACCGGAGCCGTCGGGGAGCACCAGCCCGAAGCGGGGGTCCTCCGGCCGGTTCCAGTAGCCGCGGGAGACGGACGGACCCCGGAGCAGCACCGCGCCCTCGGTGGAGGTGGACTGCAGGCTCTCCGGATCGACCACCCGGACCTCGTGCCCCTCGCCGGGGAGGCCGCAGTTCACCGGATCCTCGCCCTGCCACCGGGCTGCGGTCGCCATGAGGGTCGCTTCTGCCAGCCCATAGGCCGCCAGGAAGCTCGAGGGCTGGAAGCCGCAGCTCGCGAACGCCTCGGCGAAGCGGCGCAGCGTGCTGGCCCGGACGGGTTCTGCCCCGTTGTACGCCGTCTTCCAGCAGGACAGGTCCAGCCGGGACCGCTCCTCCGGCGTGACCTTGCGCCGGGCCAGGTCGAAGGCGAAGTTCGGCCCGCCGCTGGTGTGGGCCCGGTAGGTGTGGATGGCCCGCAGCCAGCGCGACGGTCGCTCCAGGAAGTCCAGCGGCGAGAGCAGCACGTTCGTGCCCCCGATCCAGATGGGCTGCAGGATGCCGCCGATGAGCCCCATGTCGTGGTACGGCGGCACCCAGGTGACCCCGACGTCGCCCTCGCCGTGGCCGAAGCGCTCCGCGATGAGATCGGCGTTCATCGCCAGGTTCTCGTAGGTGAGCACCACCCCGCGCGGGTCGCCGGTGGACCCGGAGGTGTACTGGATGACCGCGACATCGGCTGGGGACACGTCTGCGGCAGCCCCGTCCATCGCCGCGACCTCGTCCGTCGCCACCCAGGCCATCGGCCCGAGCGGCGCCACCAGCGGCCGGATCTGGGAGGTCGTCAGGCCGATCGTCGCCTTCGAGTCGGCCACGATGGCGAGCAGCCGCGGCACCGCGCGCGGATCGGTCGGCGGGTAGGCGGGCACCGCGATGGCGCCGGCGAGCAGGCAGCCGACCACGGCGACCACGTACTCGAGCCCGGGAGGATGCAGCACCAGCACCGGCTGCCCGCGGTGCTCACGGACCGCGTCCGCGACCCCCGCCGCCCGTCGCCACAGCTGGGCGACGGTGAGCCGCGGCCCCTCCACGTCCTTGTTCAGCTCGATGAAGGCGACGCGCTCCGGAGAGGCGTCGACGCGTGCTGCGAACCGGTGGACCCAGGTGGACACCGGGCGAGCCTAGCAGCCAGAGGCGCGGGAGCACGCCCGGCATGGCAAGATCGCCGCATGCAGGATCCAGGCATCTACTTCACGACCGCGACCGGCGAGGGCGTCGCCCTGCAGGATCTGTCCGCCGCCGACCGCGCGACCCTCGCCGCCCTCCGCCGCCGGGAGCCCGCGCGCTCCATCCGCCGGCTGCTGCTCCACCTCGTGCTGGTCGCGATCGGGGTCGCCGCCATCCTGCTCACCGAGTCCCTGTGGGTGCGGGTCCCCGCCTGGTTCCTGCTCGCCTGCTGCATGATCTCGGGGGTCGCCCTGATGCACGAGGGCGTGCACGGCCACCTCGTCGACGGGCGCTCCGCCAACCGGATCCTGGCGTTCCTCCTGGCTGCTCCGTCGGTGCTCTCCGCCTCGTCCTACTGGTCGGTCCACCGCCGCCACCACGCCAGCCTGCGCACCGAGGACGACCCCGACGACACCGAGAACGTGCACGTCGTGCCCCAGTGGGTGCTGCTCGCGGCGCTCGGCACCATCGGCACGTACATCTACCTGCCCCACATCGCGATCGACGGCCTCGTGCTCGCCCGCCCCCGCGAGCGGCTGACCATCCTCGCCGAGTACGCGGGGATCGCCGCCCAGCTGGGCGCAGCCTTCGTCTTCGCCCCGGGCTGGACGCTCGTGATCTGGGGCGTGCCCTTCCTGATCGCCGCCCAGCTGATCAACGTGCGCTTCCTCGCCGAGCACACCCTGACCAGCGGCCACAGCCCCTTCACCGGCACCCGCACCATCCCCGACGGGCGCTTCGTCTCGTTCTGGCTGTGCAACGTCAACTATCACCTGGAGCACCACCTGCTGCCGGGGGTGCCCTGGTACAACCTCCCGCAGGCGTACGCCGTGCTGCGCCCGCTCTACGATCGGGTGGGCGCCCCGATCCACCCCACTCACCTGGCCTTCCTGCGCGACTGGCTGCGGGTGATGGCCACCGGGCGGATCCCTCGCAACGTGCGGCTGCTCAGTCCCCAGGGCGTGCAGGCGCTGGAGCAGCTCCAGGCCCGGTCGAAGAGCGCGTCCTGACCAGCCGGAGCAGGCGGTCTCCCACGCTTCCCTCCCGCAACAGGTCCCGCCCGAGGGCGACATACTCGCGCAGCGCCACCCGCAGGGGATTCCAGCTGGGATCGACGCCGGCGACGCCGAAGATCACCGGCTCGTCCTCCGCCTGGAACGTTCCGAACAGGCGATCCCAGATGATGAGCACGCCGCCATGGTTCCGATCGACGTAGCGGTCGTTCTGGCCGTGGTGCACGCGATGGTGGGACGGCGTGACCAGGACGTGCTCGAGCGGTCCGAGGCGGCCGACGCAGGAGAGGTGGGTCGCGATCTGGTAGCACAGGCTCGCCGCCTGCATCGTCAGCACCATCAGCGGGTGGAAGCCGAGCAGCACGAGGATCGCGAGGAACGGCAGCACGCTGAACACGGTGAACCAGCCCAGGCGCAGGCTCACGGTCGGGTTGAACCAGGTCGCGCTGTGGTGGGGCTCGTGGCTGGCCCAGAGCACGCGGATCCGGTGATGGGCCCGGTGGAACCAGTAATAGCGCAGGTCTTCTGCGAAGAAGAGCAGCACCCACACCCACCAGGCGTTGCCCAGATCGACCAGCCGGAAGGTCCACACGAGCATCAGCACGACCAGGCTGCCCCCGCCCCACAAGGCGCTGATCGCCAGCGCTCCGAGGCCGACCCCGACGTTGGCGACGGTGTCCCGCAGCTCGAACGCCGGCCTCCGCGTCCACGCGGCAGCGAGCGCCTCGATCGCGACGAGCACGACGAAGACCCCCACCACCACGCCGACCAAGACGCTCACGACGGCTCCAGGAAGCGCCGTCGATACGCCGAGAATCGGCCCACGGCGGCGTCTCCCGCCGCAGTGTAGCGGTGCACGCCGTGCTTGTGCTGGGGATTGGCGGCGAGCCACGCCTGAACCGGCGCGGGGTCGATCGGAGGCAGGTCGAAGCGGTCGTGGATGGCCTGCAGGGTGGCGAGGGGATCGGCGAGCAGATCGTCGTAGCGGACGTCGAAGAAGCGGTCGGGCACCGCGTCGCGCAGGGCGGTCACCCTTTCTGCGGCCTCGGCGAGCACGCGCAGGTTGCGCGCATCGGTCTGTTCGCCGCGCGGATCGTCGCTGACCGAGCCGTGCATGGTCGCAAACAGGCTCGCCGTGGACGGGATCACCGCGGCCGGGTCCCGGTGCAGCAACACGAGGCCGGCCTCGGGAAAGCAGTCGAGCACCGTCTGCAGGAAGAGGAAGTGCATCGGCGACTTCAGCACCCAGTGGGTCCCGGGCACGGCGGGCTGCAGGCGCAGGAGCACGTCGCGGAAGAAGCCGTAGGGCCAGGTCGGATCGGCGGACTCGAGCCAGTCGGCGTAGCCGTGCACGGGCCAGAACGACCAGAACGTGAGCGAGGTGAAGCTGCCCATCATCAGGTAGCTGCACTCCTCGGGCTCGTGGGGCAGGACCTCGTGACGCAGCCGAATACCCGGGATCAACCTGGGGACCAGGACGGCGGGCAGCTGGGCGCGCACCCGTCTGGGCATGGCGGTGCGCCTGCGGGGCGGCGGCAGGGGGTCGGACTGCAGCCACATGGGCAGCGACGCGGCGGTCGGCTGGGCGGCCAGGAGGCGCTGCAGCAGGGTCGACCCGGTGCGGGGCATGCTGACGACGATCAGCGGACGGCGCAGGTGGCCGGACACCGGCTCGGCCTGGGCGGCGACCTGGCGCAGGTGCACACACGCGGCCTGGACCAGCACCGAGCGCACCATGTGCCGACCGAGCGCGTGCAGACGGGCATCGTCTTCGAGCGACCGCGTGAGCACGTCGAGCCCCTCGTCACCACGCGGATCCCACCGGGACAGACCCGTCCGACGCTCGGCCGCCCGGCGCACCCCCGCTGCGGACAGATCCGCCCGCCCACCGAGGCGAGCGAGCTGGTGCAGGGCGGACCGGGTCTGGGGCACGGGCGCTCCGGAGGCAGACCCGGCCATCTTGCCAAACGACCGGTGCGTGCACCTACCGCGTCACGTCCACGTCGAACGTGCCCCACGCGCTCTCGGCCGTGCCCGTCACCCGGGTCGAGCCCGCCACCCGCCGGGTCTTGCCCGCCTGGTCCGGGATCTCCTCGATGTTCGCGCTGATCTCCAGGTCCAGCGCCACGTCACCCTCCAGATCGCCGGTCAGCTCGAAGGAGCCCACGAAGCTGCCGGTGAGCGTGCCGTCGGGGATGTCGCGCAGGGAGAGGTCCAGCTCCGGCGCCGGGTCGAGCGAGTCGTAGGTGACCTCCAGCTCACGGTCGTCTTCCTCGTCGTCGGGGTCACGCTCGTCGATGAGCACCACGTCCGCGTAGTCGACCAGCACGACGGTCAGCCGCATGCCCTTGTTGTCCGACGCGCCCTGGTCCACCTGCCCGCCGACGGTCATCGTGCCCGAGATCTCCCCGTCGTCGACCTGATCGTCGATGTTGGCGCTGTCCGCGGCGTTGAACCCGTCAAAGCCCAGGTTCATCGCCCGCTCGACCGCGTCGTCGAGGCCGACGTAGGCCAGTTCCGCGGCGTCCTCGTCGGAGATGTTGCCGCCACAGGCAGCGAGAGCGAGCATCAGCAGGGGGGCGCGCACGGAACCTCCACGGGTGGGCAAGACCCTGGCGTAAGGCCGCCCGGAGCGAGCGCACTTCCACCGCCCTGTGCTCGGCAGCGGCGAGGCCGGTTAGGACTGGGGCATGCGGACTGCGCCGACGCCAGAGCGACTGCGGACCAACGCCCGAGGCGTGCCCTACTTCATCTGGGACGTCGAGGTCACGTGGGACGAGTTCGTGCGCCTGCTGCACGACCCGGACCCCGACACCGCCGACTACTGGCTCGCCCGTGGCCTTCGTGACGCCAAGCCGGACGACATCGTGGAACTCGTGGACTTCGGGCGGATCGCAGAGGCGTGGCCACGAATCGCGCACCGCCTCGGTCGCAGACGTGAGTTCTGGCGCTGGTGGCTGCAGCAGGCCGGTCATGCCGTCGACCCTTAGTCCGCTTCAGAACTCCATTCTCGCGTCCGTTTCCCACAGCCCGGACGCGTGGCGACTCACTGGTGGTGGCGCTCTGGCCGGCTACCACCTCGGCCACCGCACCACCGAGGATCTGGACCTGTTCCTCGCGGGGAACGGCGTGTTCGACGAGGAGCCCCGAGCCCTCGTCAGCCAGCTGGTCCGTGACGGCTTCGACGTCGCGATCGTGCAGAACGCACCGGGGTTCAAGCGCTACACCGTCTCGAAGGACCAGGACCGCGTCGTGGTCGACCTCGTCGCCGACTCCGTGGACGTGATCGAGCCTCCGACGCGCCGACCGCCCGGGGTCCTGGTCGACACGGCGCAGGAGATCCTGACCAACAAGCTGACGACGCTGCTGTCGCGCGCAGAAGTGCGGGACCTCGTCGATGTCGCAGCGCTCGTCGACGCGGGCGAGGACCTGGACCGCGCGCTCGACGATGCCCCCAGGAAGGACGGTGGCTTCTCCCCGATGACGCTCGCGTGGGTGCTCGGCCAGTTCCCACTGCACGAGGCCGCGCGGCACGGCTACGACGAGGCCGCCCTCCGCGCCTTCCGCGACCACCTGGTGCGGCTCCTCACCGACTGAGCACCCGCTTCCGCTTCATCACGACCGCCAGCACCCGCGCGACCGGTCCGTACATCTCCTCGGGGATGATGTGGCCGACCTCGACCTGGGCGTGCAGGCCGCGGGCGAGCGGGCGGTCCTCGATGACCGGGATGCCCATGTCCTTGCACAGCTTGCGGATGTGCAGGGCGCGGTGGTCGACGCCCTTGGCCACCACGATGGGCGCGGGGTCGGTGTCCCGCTTGTAGCGCAGGGCGACCGCGAAGTGGGTCGGGTTGGTCACGACCACGTCCGCCTCGCGGAGCGCGTGCACCAGGGTGCCCATGGCCAGCTGGCGGGCGCGCTGGCGGCGGCGGCCCTTCCACTGGGGATCGCCGTCCTGCTCCTTCTGCTGCTGCTTCATCTCCTGGTCGGTCATCTTGAGGTCCTCGGAGACCTTCCAGGCCGAGTAGGCGTAGTCGGCCGCCGCGATGACCAGCACGACCGGCAGGGCGAGCATGACGACCATGCCCGCGAGGTCGACCAGCTCGAAGAGGAAGGACCGCACGTCCACGCTGGCCAGCTCGGGCAGGCTGCTGACCTTGTCCTGCAGGCCCCAGGCGACGACCCCGCCCAGCAGCACCAGCTTGCCGACGCCCTTGCCCAGCTCGACCAGCGGGGTCCAGGACATGTACTGCTGCTTGAAGCCGTTGATCGGGTTGAGCTTGTCGAGCTTGGGCTCGAGCGCCTTGGGGGCGAGCTGGAGCTTGGACTGGGCCAGGCCGGCGACCAGGGCGCCGAGGGTCGCGGCACCCAGCGGCACCATCAGCGCCTGGGCCGACGCCCACATGGCCGTGCCCCCCAGCGAGGTCGCCCCGCGCAGGTCCAGGTCCAGCTCGTACGGGCCGGACCCGAAGTCCCACATGCCCGTCGCGAACGACAGCATCGGCGCACCAACCGCCGCACCGCCCAGGATGAGCGCCGCCGATCCCGCCGCCAGCACGCCGAGCGCCGACAGGTCCTGAGACCGCGCGATCTGACCTTTCTCAGCGGCCTCTCGCCGCTTGCGGTCGGTCGCGCCGTGTTTCTTCTCTTGTCCGTCGGGATTCTCGGCCACGCCCGCCTCCTACAAGCCGGCGAGCAGCAGCTTGGTGACGCCGGTGATGGCGTCGTCGACGACGTGGCCGTGCGCCTGGAGCATCCAGGGCAGGGCGATCGCGAAGAGCCAGATGCCGACGATGGAGTTGAGCGTCATGCCCACGCTGAAGAAGACGTTCATCCGCGGGGCGAGACGGGCCAGGATGCCGATGAAGACGTTGACCAGGAAGACGAGGGCGACCAGGGGACCCGACAGCTGGACCCCGACGATGATCGCGGTGCCGACCGCACCGGAGACGGCCTCGGCCAGGGAGCCGATCTCGACGGTGGCGCCCGGAGGCACCCGATCGAAGGAGGCGGCGAGGACCTCGAGCACGCGAAGATGCTGGTTCGCCGCGATGAACACGACGCCAGCGAGCCAGCTCCCGACGATGCCGAGCGGGCTCTGACCCAGGTTCATGACCGGGTCCATGAAGCTCGACATGCCGAGTGCGGTCTGCCGGGAGAGCATCTCGGCGCCGACGGTGAACGACGCAAACGCCCCGCGCACGACCAGTCCCAGGCTCGCGCCCAGCATCATCTCGCCCGCAAAGCCGACCATCGCCATGCCCAGGGTGGGCTCCTCGACCAGCGGCACCGACGGCGCGATGAGGATCGTGAGCATCACCGACAGCAGCACGCCGACGTAGCGGGGCAGCCCCACCGTCGAGAACACCGGCAGGGTGAGCATGAGGGCCGACATCCGCCCGAAGATCAGGGCGGCCGTGACCCACATCGCGGTCATCGGGGTCCGCTCCTCACGGGGGATCCCCGATGGTCTCCCAGGTGGCGACCGCGTAGCTGACGCTCATCTGGAGCATCCAGCCGCCTGCCAGTGCGAGCACCAGGAAGACGGCCAGGATCTTCGGCACGAAGACCAGCGTCATCTCCTGGACCTGGGTGACGGTCTGGATGATCGAGATCAGCGAGCCGACGACGAGGGCTGTGACCAGCAGCGGACCGGCGACGTAGAGAGCCGTGATGAGGCCCTGCTGGCCCAGGTAGACCGCGGTGTCGATGTCCACGATGCCCTCCTAGACCGCGTAGCTGGCGACGAGGCCGGTCACGAGGAGCCCCCAGCCGTCCATGAGGACGAACAGGAGCAGCTTGAAGGGCATCGAGATGATGACCGGGGGGATCATCATCATGCCCATGCCCAGGAGCACGCTGGCGACGACGATGTCGAGCACCAGGAAGGGCAGGTAGACCTTGATGCCGATGACGAAGCTCGCCCGCAGCTCGGAGAGCACGAAGCCCGTGACGAGCACCGGGGTGGGGATGTCGTCGTAGGTCTCGGGACGGGGGAGGCGGGCGATGCGCAGGGAGGTCTCGAGGTCCTCACGCTGCACATTGTGGAGCATGAACGTGCGCATCGGGCCGACCGCCAGCTCCATGGCCTCGACGGTCTCGATCTCGCCGTTGAGGTAGGGCTGCAGTGCCTGGTCGTTGACCTGGTCGAGCGTCGGCTGCATGACCACGAGGGAGAGCATCACGGCAAGCCCGATCAGCACCTGGTTCGGCGGGCTCTGCTGCAGGCCCAGCGCCTGGCGGAGCAGGGCGAAGACGATGACGAAGCGGGTGAACGGCGTCATCAGCACGACGATCGCCGGGATGAGCGAGAGCGACGTGAGCAGCACCAGCAGGCGCACGGCCCCGTCGACCTCGTCCGCGGTCGCGGTGCGGGCGATCTCGCCCACGCCGTCGGCGAGGGAGTCGACCTCCACCACGGGCACGGTGTCCTGGGCGAAGGCCAGCACCGGCAGCAGGGTCAGGGTGACCACCACCACCAGCCGCAGCCAGCGGAGCGCGGAGCTCATCGGGCGTCTCCACGCCGCTGGGCCATCACCTTCTCCAGGAGGGCGCGGGCGGCCTCGGTGCGCTCACGGCGGCTGCCCGCCTCACGCAGGACCGGCGTCGGACGCCGGGTCTCGCTGACACTGGCACTGCCGCCGAAGCGGCGACCGGTGCCGTCGTCGTGGTTGCGGACCAGCTGCTCGAGGTGGCCCCTCGAGGCGCCCTGACGGCGCTTGCGGACCGGCTCGCGCGCAGCGGCGGTGGTGCGGGCGGTGCCACGGACCGCGCCTCGGCTGCCTCCGCGGGCCGAGCCCTGGGTGCCACCCTTGTGCAGGTGGGCAAACTCGCCGATGACGTCGACCAGATCCTCCTCGCGGGGGGGATCGTCGTCGCTCTCCTGCAGGTAGGTCGCGCTGCGCCAGTCCCGGGCGCGGCCCTGGAGCGCCGAGCGGCTGGCCTCCTTGCGGGGGCGCTCGGTGGGTGGCACCTGGGCGCGGCGGGCGCGCATCTCGTCCTTCAGCGCGTTCTCGAAGGCCTGCTCGCCCTGGGAGGCCCGGCCGCGCCGAGGCACCTCCTCCTCGTCCTCCTCCACCTCGGCCCAGGCCTGGGCGGACGGCGGGGAGATCCGCGGGGAGGCGGGGCCAGCTGCGGCAGCGCCGCCCTCGTCGGAGCGACGGGAGGTCGGCGGGGGTGCGGCGGAGAATGCCGGCTGAGCGTAGCCCGCGTCGACCTCGGGGGCGGGGGCCGGCCGAGGCGCGGGAGCGGGAGCGGGAGCGGCGGCCATCATCGGGGCGGCCGCAGCGGGGGCCCCGGCGTACACCGGGACGGGCTGGGGCGGAGCCACGGGGGCGACGTGGGCCTGGGGCGCGGGCCAGCTGCCGCCCA
>CALATR010000901.1 GCA_937891875.1 uncultured Pseudomonadota bacterium
AACTCGGAAGTCAAGCCCTCCAGCGCCGATGGTACTGCCGGGGTCACCCGGTGGGAGAGTAGGTCATCGCGGGCACCCCTTTGAAACCCCGGTGGTCGAAGCACCAGAGTGCTTCCCGCCGGGGTTTCTCCGTTTGATCCGCCACTCGTGTGCCCGCGAGGACCTGCGAGTCCCACCGAGCGCAGGGTCGGGCGCAGAGCGCAGGCCAGATCACGGCGTAGCCGTGACAGAATGGCCGGAGCGTCGCGCCCGCAGCGGAGCGATCGACCAGGAGCCCCCGTAGGGGGCGACGTATTTGAGAGTAGGTCATCGCGGGCACCCCCTTGAAACCCCGGCGGTCGAAGCACCAGAGTGCTTCCCGCCGGGGTTTCTCCGTTGGATCTGCCACTCGTGATCCCCTGCGCTACCCTGCGGTCCTGGGGGTCCCATGGGTCGTGTCGTGCCATTGCTGCTGCTCTTCGCCGGGTGCGGGTGGGAGGAACGTCCGACGTGCACTGTCACGGAGGAGGTCCTCGACCGGGTGGAGGACGCCGAGCTCGGCGTGGACACCGAGGCCCTCGACGCGCTCCTGGGCGCAGAACACGTCGGCCTCGGCGAGCACGCGGACGGCAGCGAGGTCGAGGTGCGGGTCCGCCTGCCGCGCTCGGACGGTGAGGTACGGCTGATCCGCCGGGAGCCCTCGACCACGCGGGAGTTTTCCTGGGGGATCCCGGGGCCGCGACCGTTCTTCGCGGGCGGCGAGTGCGAGGACTACGTCAGCGTCATGGTCGCGGCTGAGATCGAGGCGGGCGACTTCACCTACGCGGAGGTGATGGAGGCGAACGTCTCCCTCGTGGACGGCGACCCCGTAGCCAACCTGTACGCCGAGGTTCCGCCGGACCACGTGGCGTTCCCTTCGTTCGGCGAGGCGATCGCGGATCCTGGCGGCGAGCCGGACCGCGCCTTCGTGCACGTGTCGGCGTCTGCTGGTTCGACTCGGGGGACCGCCGGGTGGGAGGGGGCGGACGAGTCGTCTGCCTGGGTCGATTACCTGCTCATCTGGGTCGCCGCCGAAGGCTGAGCACCCGCCGGCCCCGTGTGCCTGACCACACCCTCACCTCCGCACTCACCGGAACGATGGGACCGCGCTACGCTCACTGCGCCACTCGGGAGTCACGTGATCGGTCCAGAGATCCAGCACGGCATGGAGCCCCTGCCACGCTGGCGCCACACGCTCGCCGTCGCCATTTTCCGCCTGATCGGCTGGGATGTGAAGGTCCAGCCACCCACGGATGCGAAGCTCGTCATGATGGCGGCGCCCCACACGTCCAACTGGGACACGGTGCTCATGCTGGTGGCGGCCTCGGTCTACCGCGTTCGGATGCGCTTCCTGGTGAAGGACACGTTCCCCTGGCCGCTGAGCGCACTGCTCAAGGCGTTCGGGGGGATCCCGATCGATCGCTCCGGTGGGCTCGGCCTGGTGGATTCAGCGATCAAGATCCTCGAGGAGCACGACCGCATCATGCTCGTGCTCGCGCCGTCCGGCACCCGCAAGCGCACGGAGCGCTGGCGCAGTGGGTTCTACTGGATCGCACACGGTGCGAACGTGCCGCTGGTCTGCGGGATCCTCGACTATGGCGCGAAGGAAGCGGCGTTTGGGCCGCGGATCGCCGTGACCGGCAACGTGTCCGCGGACATGGACGCCATCCGCGCCGCCTACGAGGGCAAGACCGCGCGCCACCCCGAGAACCAGACTCCCATCCGCATCAAGGAGGAGGAGGAACTCGCCGCGAAGGACCCCGAGTTCGAGCCTCCGAACGACCGCATCGAGACATGAAGGCCTGGCAGCTGGGGGTGGCGGTGATCGGCGTCGGTGCCGTCAGCCTGGTGGCGCTCGGCGTGGGCCTCTGGGCGTATGGCGGGTCGCTGCCCGAGTCCCACCAGGCTCGGGTGGAGGTCCACATCGACGCAGATCCGACGGCGGTGCGTGCCCGGGTCGCCGACTGGGCCAACGCCGACTCGTGGAAGCATGGCGTCACCCACATCGAGGCCCTGCCCCCGGTGGACGGTCACCCTGCCTTCCGAGAGTGCACGGACGAGTGCATCGACTTCGTGGTGGAACGCAGCGATGATGTGGTTGTCACGCGGATCCTCGACCACCCGGACTTCGGCGGCACCTGGACCTGGCACTTCCACCCGGACGAGGGCGGCACGCGGGTCGAGCTCGTCGAGGACGGGGAGATCACCAACCCCATCTTCAGGGTGTTCGCCCACCACGTCTTCGGCCTGGACACCAACATCCGGGCGACGACCGCCGATCTGGCGGCCAGCTTCCGCTAGACCGCCGACCCGCCCCGCTCACACGAAGATGATGTCGGCCCCGACGGTGCGGTCGAAGAAGTCGGTCGCGGTGATGATCTCCTCGACCTCATCGAGCAGGTCGTCCTGGGTGCGGCCGAACATCTTCATGGCCAGCTCGCAGCCGTACATGCGGCAGCCGGACTCGGCGAGCATGCCGATCATCTCGCGGGGGCCGGGCAGGTCGAGCTCGGTGAGCTTCTTGCGCATGAAGCTCTCGGCCATGGCGGGCATGCCGGGCAGTCCGGCGACCCACGCGGGCATCGGGCTCGCCGGGTTGCCGACCATGTTGACGTGCAGGTGGTCGACGCGGTCCTTCGTCACCACGTCGAGGCCGTAGAAGGTGAAGAACACGCTGGTCTCGATGCCGCTCATGCGGGCGGCGTTGGCCATGATCAGCACCGGGTAGCACTCGTCGAGGCCGCCCTTGGCGCAGATGAGGGCGATCTTGCGGCCTGCCTGGGGGGCGGGCTGCTGGAAGGGGAAGGGGGTGCTCACGGTCGCCTCCTAGACGCAGCCGGCGGGCTTGGGGATGCCGGCGAGCATGGCGGTCGTCTTGCCGGGGGAGTTGGGGAAGAGCTCGTAGATCCGCTTGGTGCCGATGCCGGAGCCGGACGCCCCCCGCCGCACGTTGGGGGAGCTGCCACCGGACAGGTAGGCCTCGCGCGCCCACAGGATGACCGTCCAGTGCTCGTCGCCGAGCTCGAGGCCGAGGGCCTTGGCCATCGCCCCGGCCAGGTCGCGATCCCAGTCGTTCGCGTCCACCAGGAAGCCCTCCGGCGTGAAGCGCTTGCCCATCCACTCGACGGTCTCCTCGGCGGGCGGATGCAGGGCGGCCGCCGCGGGCCGGGGCGCGTCGAGGCTCGGAGCGGGAGTCGGCGTTGCAGCAGGCTTGTCCGTAGAGCGTGGCGCGCCGGTCCGCTGGCCACGCACGGGACTCGCGGCGCGCTCGGCAGGAGCGTGCCTGGAGGGCGCATCGCCTCCGCGGGCCTGGCCCAGGTGCTTCAGGATCTGCAGGGCCACGGCCATGCCGCGCTGCACGTCCTGGTCGCCGGTCGCGCGCACGACGCCGAACATGCCGACCGGCTTCATCTCGTCCGCGTGGTGCAGGACGTCCGTCGCCTTGTTGGCCATCTCCAGCACATCGGGCTGGGTGACGTTCTTGAACGTGTCCAGCAGCTCGACGATGTGGCCGCCCAGCTCCGCGACCTCGCCGGGCCCGTAGGTCTCGACGATGCGATCGGCGATCTGCTTGAGCTCGAGCGCCACCTGCACGTAGCCCTGCTGCTCGGCCTCACCGAGGATCTCGGCACCCCAGGCCAGGGCCTCGCGACCCACCGGGATCATCTCGTCGATGAAGTCCTCGACGAAGCGCTGCCGCTCCACGACGTAGTCGAGCTTGCGCTCGATGCGGTCGAGCTTGGCGGCGAGCACGGACAGGTCGACGGGGGCGTCGTGGGGGTCGGTGTTCGGGTTCACCATGGCTCAGCTCCACTTGCCAGCGGTGGTCATGCGGTGCTCCAGCGGGAGCTCCTTGCCCTTGACCAGGAAGTTCCAATAGACCCACTTGAAGGCGAGCTTTCCGAGGTGGTTGACCCGGCTCTCCTCCAGCAGGGTGAACGGGCCGACGCCGGGCAGGGGAAAGCGGCCGGGCAGGGGCTCGGTGTCGTAGTTGAAGTCGATGAGCATGGCCTTGCCGTGCCCGGTCTCGATGAAGCAGTTGGCGTGCCCATCGAAGTCCGGCAGCAGCTCGCGGCCGTCGATGTGGCGCAGGATGTTGGGCAGCAGCACGTCGCCCTGGAAGTGGGCGACCGCGCCGGCCTTCGACGTCGGCAGGTCGGTCGCGTCGCCGAGCACGAAGATGTCGGGGTGGGCGAGGCTCTGCAGGGTGTGCTTGTGGGTCGGCACGAAGCCGAGGTCGTCGCCGAGGCCGCTGGTGCGCATGGGGGTGGCGCCGACGTGGGCGGGCACGCTGACCAGCAGGTCGAAGTCGACCTCGCGATCGCCGTAGCCGTGCACGACCTTGCGGCCGGGATCGACGTGGCTGACGACCAGCTCGGGCTCGATGTGGATGCCGCGGGTGGTGAGCAGGTCGCCGAGGGTGGCCTTGGCCCGGGGCTTGGTGAACGCGCCGTCCAGCGGGGTCGCGAAGACCAGCTCGACCTGGTCGCGCATGCCGCGCTCGGTGAAGAACGCGTCGGCGAGGAAGGCGAACTCGAGGGGCGCGACCGGGCACTTGATCGGCATGTCGACCACGTGGATGACGAGGCGGCCGCCCTCGAAGCGCTCCAGCGCCGCCGCCAGCTTGCTGGCCCCGTCCAGCGTGTAGAAGTCGAACGCCGACTGCTGCCACAGCGCCGGATCGGTCAAGCCCTCGGTCTGCGCCGGGTCGATGTCGGTGCCGGTCGCGACGATGAGCAGGTCCCAGGACAGCTGCTCGCCGCCCGCGAGCGCCACCACCTTGGCGTCGACGTCCACCCGGTCGATGGTGCCGACCACGTAGCGCACGTCGGGGTCCAGCTGGCGGCCGCGCTTCTTGACGATGTCGCGGCGGTCGTACTGGCCGAAGGGCAGGAACAGCAGGCCGGGCTGGTAGACGTGCAGGTCGTCCTTGTCGACGACGGTGATCCGCCAGCCCTCGGGCAGGGCCCGCACCAGCTTGTTCGCCATCATGGAGCCGGCGGTGCCGCCTCCGAGGATCACGAGGTCCTTCATGGGGGTCTCCCGAGCGTGGATCCCCGAACAAGCAAGGGGCGTGCCGACGGATCTCCGCGATTTGACGTGCTTGAACCGAGATCCTGTTCGGAGGCTGTGTCAGAACACCCAGCTTCCGCCGCGGGTGCCCTGTGGGATCTCGCGCGGCCCCTGCCCGTCGCCGAGGCGGTCGATCGCCGTCACTCGCGGCGGCGGCGCAGTCCCAGGACCAGCAGCAGGGCCATGCCCGCCGTCATCGCGCTCGCGCCGAAGCCGGTGCCGCACTCGACCCCCTCGAGCTCGCCCTGGTCGGCGCCGTCGAGGGTCCACGTGACCGTCGACTCGGGATCGCAGTCGGTCGCGCCGTCGTAGGTGATGACGACCTCGTGGCCGTCGGCGCTCATGGTGGTCGAGCCGGACTCGGCCTCGCTGGAACAGCCGTCGTCGTCGGTGATCTCGTCGGCGGTGCTCATCTCGACCATGCCGCGCAGGGACGTGCCGAAGCGACCCTGGCCGCTCCACCGGGTCACCGCGTCGGACTCCTCGACCTGGCTGCCGCTGTACTCGATGGCGAAGGTCGAGTCCTGCCCGGTGCAGGCGGCGGCGTCCACGTCGGTGCCCGAGCCGGTCATGTCGATCTCGAAGCTGCCGTCCTCGCTGATGGTGACGGTGCCGTCGAACAGCTCGGTCGTCTCGACGGTGCCGCCGCCGTCACAGTCCTCGGTGCTGGTCACGCCGAGTCCTTCGTAGGTGATCACGCCGCTGGACTCGCCAGTCTGGTTCACCACCGCGGAGCCGACCCACACGTCGCCGTCGCTGTCGGTACAGCCGCCGGTGTAGGTGACCGAGCCGTCCGTCTCCGACCGGGTCGGGCAGGTGCCGTCCTCGTTCTCGAGTGCTGCCCCGAAGAGCACCGCCAGCGTGTAGGCGTTGGGCGCGCTCGCGTTGTTCGCCATCTCCACGACGACCACCGGGTCGGTCAGATCTGCGGGCTCGAAGGCGTCGAAGGGGTCGCCCCCACCGGTGTCGTCGGTGTCCCCGCCCTTGCAGGCGACGAGCGTCGCGGCCAGGACGAGCGTGAGGGAGAGTCGAGTCATGGGCCACCTCGTGACGCAGGTTCTTCCTGCAATGTAGGTGGGGGACCCCGTTGCGGACAGGGATGTTCTTTTCACAGGCGCCCTGTGCGATCTCGCCCGGACCTACTCCGGCGGCTCGATGGGGCTGTCGGGCACGACCTCGACCTGCTGGATGGGGAACTCCTCGTGGCACTGCTGGGTGCACCCGTCGTCGTCGGGATCGCAGCGATCGAGGCAGTTGGCGCGCGCCTGGTCCTGCGCCGCCAGCTCGGACTCGGTCATGATGGGCAGGTTGCCGTGCACCTTGACGTCGGAGCGGGTGGGGGCGTCCGCGTCGGGCTTCACGGGTGCTTCGGTCGTGGGCTGGCTGCCCGCGCCCACCGGCGGGCCCTGGGTCTGGGGGGAGCCGCCGCAAGCGACGAGCAGGACGAGCAGGACGGCGAGACGCATGGTGCCTCCGAGGTGCGCAACACGTGCGCGTAGCCTACCCTCGGGTCGAGGTGAGCTTGCCCGCAGACGCCGGCCCCCACGCACAGGCCCTGCCCATCGACGCCTGGTACGCCGTCGCCCACGACCGCGAGGTGGGCGCTTCCCCGCGTTCGGTGCGGATCCTCGGCCAGTCGGCGGTCCTGTTCCGCAGCGGTGGAGAGCTCGCCGCGCTCCGGGACCGCTGCCCCCACCGTCACGCGCCCCTGTCCGACGGGGTGGTGCATCCGGACGGCCTCGCCTGCCCCTACCACGGCTGGCGCTTCGCCCCCGACGGCCGCTGCGTCGCCATGCCCGGGCTCGTCGACGGCTCCCCCGATGCCCCGTCGCGCCGCGCCGATCCGCTCCCCGTGCGCGTCCAGGACGGACTCATCTGGCTCTCGGTCGGCGAGCCTCCAGCCGATCCGCCGCGCCTCCCCCTCGTCGGTCAGTCCGCCGTGCACACCCTGCGCTGGCGCTTCGACGTCCGCGCCGATCCGGTCGATGCCCTCGAGAACTTCCTCGACCCGACCCACACCCACACCGTGCACCCCGGCCTCGTGCGCACCGAGGGCTCCCGACGGCGGGTGCCGGTCACCGTGCGTGGCCTGCCCGGCGGGGTCGAGGCGGTCTATCAGGAGGAGGCCCAGAGCGGGCTTATCGCGCGCTGGTTCGGGGCGGACATCCGGGAGAGCTACGGGCGCTACCTGTGGCCGGGCCTGGCACAGCTGGGCTACCGTGACGCAGAAGGTACGGAGAAGCTGGTGATCTCGGCGAGCTTCGTCCCGGCGAGCACCCCGGGCGAGCCCCCGGAGGTGGACCTGGTGGCGGTGGTGAGCGGGCGCCCGCCGCGGTGGATCCCGGGCGTTGTGATGGGGGCCCTGCTGGCGCCGTTCCTCAAGCGCACGGTCGCCCAGGACAAGGCGATCCTCGAGCGGGTGGCCCCCCTCCGCGACCCCGAGCGGCGCTACGCCATGTCCCCGCTGGACCTGCTGCGGCCCCACATCGACCGCCTGCTGGCCGATCCGGAGCGACTGACGCCGAGCACGCCGCGCTCCACTCGGCTGGACCTGTAGTGAGCTGGCTCGACGCGGTGCTGCGGCGGGTGGGGCGCTGGCAGGGCCACGTGCCCCTCGCCGAGGCCGACCTGGGGCCGGTTGGGGCGCGCCTGCGAGAACGAGCGGGATTCGTGCTGGGGGTGAACGGCGGCAGCCACGACGCAGGGGTCGCCCTGGTCCGGGTCGAGGACGGGGTCGCCGAGCTGGTGCTCAACGCGGAGGAAGAGCGATTCTCGAGGAAGAAGCACGACTGGGGCGCACCGATGGGCGCGCTGGCAGAGGCGCTGGGCACGGTCGAGCGGCTGGGCGGGAGCGTCGACGACGTGGTCGTGCGGGCCTGTGGCTGGGACTTCGCCGCGTTTGTCGCGACCTGGACCCGGGAGGTCGCGGGCGGGTTCCCCGACAGCCTCGGCCTGCTCGGCGCGGAGGGGTTCATGGACGCGGGGGTCGCCCGCCGGCTGCCCGCCCTGGTCGGCGAGGTGTTCGGCCCGGACCGGCTCCTCGCCGTGCCCCACCACGCTGCCCACGCCTGGGGATCGGTCCTGCTGTCGCCGTTTTCAGAGGACGACGACGTGCTGGTCGTGGTCATCGACGGCATGGGCGACCGCGGCTCCCTGTCGGTGCACCGCTGGCGGGATCGCACCCTCACCGAGCTGTACGACAACGGCAGCGTCTTCGACTCGCTCGGGCTGATGTACCAGTGGCTCTCGTCGACCCAGGGGGGCTGGACCCCGCTCGCGAGCGAGGGGCGCTTCATGGGGGCGGCCGCGTGGGGCAGTCGAGAAGACAACGCCTTCTACGCCGATCTCCAGCCGATGCTGCACCGCCTGCCCGAGGGCCGCCTCCGCCTCGACCGGGACTGGATCCGCTGGGACCGGGACCCGAAGCGTCCCTACGGTGACCCCCTCCGCGACGTGCTCGGCGAGCCGATCCCGCCCGAACGGCTGTGGGATCCCAACGCGGTGCTCGACCCCGCGCGGCAGGAGGTGCCCGAGCTGACCCAGGCGCGGCTCGACAAGGCGGCGGCGGTCCAGCGCCTGTTCGAGGACGGCGTCGAGCACGTGATCGGCCACTGGCTGCAGGCGACCGGGGCCCGGCGGGTCATCTGGACCGGGGGCACGGCGCTGAATGCGGTGGCGGCGCTGCGCCTGGCCGAGCGCTGGCCGGAGGTGCAGTGGTGGACGCCCCCGTTCCCGGGGGACAACGGGGTCGCGGCGGGGGCGGCGCTGGCGGTCGCCTGGAGCAGCGGGGCGGTCGAGCGGGTGAGGCCGCTGGACCACGCCTTCCTCGGTGGGGGCGCGCTCACTCGGGAGGCGATCGACCGGGCGCTGGTGGGGAGTGGGCTTCGGGTCGCGCCGATCCCGGCGAGCGAGCTGGGGGATCGGATCGCGGAACTGCTGGTTCGAGGCGCTATTCTCGGGTTGGCGCAGGGGGCGGCCGAGACCGGACCGCGGGCGCTGGGGCACCGCAGCATCCTGGCCGATCCGACCCGCGAGGACGCTCTGGAGCGGATCAACGCCCACGTGAAGCGGCGGGAGGCGGTGCGCCCGCTCGCGCCGATGATGCTCGCCGACGAGGCCGAGCGCCTGTTCGAGCTGCCCGTCGGCACCCGTCACCACGCGCTGCATGGGTGGCGGTTCATGGTCCGCTGCGCCCGCGCCCGCCCCGGCACCCGGGAGCTGCTGCCGGCGGTGGTGCACGTGGACGGCACCTCGCGGATCCAGGTGGTGGACCCGGAGGTCGATCCCGTGGTCGCGGCGATCCTGGAGGGCATGCGCGTGCGGAAGGGGCTGGCCGTCGCGGTCAACACCTCGCTGAACGTCGGCGAGCCGATCGCGCACACGGCCGAGGACGTGCTCGCCACGCTCCGGCGGGCGCGGGATCTGCACGGGGTGGTGCTGGTCGACGAGGAGGGGGAGGGGGTGTTGGCGTGGGATGAGGGGGGAGGGGCGGGGAGGGAGCTGGGGGGATGGGTGTAGACGGTGACCCGGACAGGACATGGGTGACACTTCAGGTGTGTATCAGGGGTGACACACCAGCCCGCTGGAGGCTCCCAACTCGGCTTGACCCCGGTCTACAGATTGTTTTGCCGGTAATGGCGATGAGGACGTCATCGTCGACGACCTCGCAGCCATTGTAGCCGCGGGTGACAGATCCCAGACGGGAGCTGGCTTCATGCCAGCTCCCTCAACAGCCCAGGAACCCGTCCAGGACGTCGCAGTCAAGGAGGCCGGGAACCCCTGCAGGGAGCTTGCGACCGAAGGGGTAGGGCTCCTTGACGGCGGCGGACGGACGGGTTCGTCACCGCGGCTCCACGACGCCGAGGTCGAGCTCGTAGAACCATGCGCGCGTGGTCTCCTCGTCGATGGGCTCGAGATGGACGCTGTAGCCGGCGAAGGCGGTGCCCACGTACACGGAGCGGTTCCGGTATTTCACGTAGCCGTTCCGGTTGACCTTCCGCGCGTCCAGCCCCGGCCGCAAAGGCGTGGGTCTCGACCCCCGGTACAGGCGGGTCGACTTCACGTAGACATCGGCGGGCACAGCCATGTCGAGGGCCTCGTGTGGCCGAACCTCGTTGAACTCGTGGCGGAAGACCTCCATGGCCGCGCGCTGGGCGACCAGATCGTCGGCGGGCACGTCCTCGACCTCGTACCTCACGTCGAGGTGCATCCGCTCGTGGCCACCGTTGTCTTGGGGATGACCCGGCCGTCCACGGATCACCTCGATGCCGAGGGACACCCACCATGCCGAGAGGGTCGTCAGCCCCGCCCTCGAGCGGGTCGACGCGAACGGGGCGCCGTTGTCCACCTGGATGGCGGACGGCAGCCCGTAGCGCTGGAAGAGGCGCTCGAAGACCGGTCGCACGGCGGCACCAGCGGTGCTCTCCATCAGCTCCGCGCAGAGGAGGTAGCGACTGGCGCCATCACGGACGGTGAGGGGCTCCGCACGACGGCCGTCCCGCGTGCGCCACCAGCCCTTGAAGTCCACCGTCCAGAGGTCGTTGGGGACGGCCTGGACGGCATTCGGGGCGTCTGTCGGCGCTGCAGGCTGACGTCGGCGCTTGCGCTTCTTCACCAACCCGGCTCGGTCGATGATCCTCGCGATGGTGCGCACGCTGGGCACTTCGTCGAGGTCACTGGCACGCAGTAGGATCGCGTGGAGCTTCTTCGGGCCCCACGTTGGGTGGGCCTGGCGGAGCTCGATCACCTGGAGAGCGGCCTCGCCGGACGCGCGCAGCGGCGAGTTCCGGGGGCGACGGGACAGGTCCTGAAGACCGACCCGACCCTTCTCCTTGAAGCGGTTGATCCACTTGTAGCCAGTCTTTCGACTGATGCCTGCCTCGCGGCAGAGCGCGGCGATGTTCGCGCCAGGCTCCAAGGCGCGTAGGACGAACTCTTCTCGTTGGTTCACGATGGGCTGCTCCTCCCAGGGCATCGCCGACCTCCCGTCAGGGAGGGGCGGAAACCTCAGCAGCCCGATCTGTCACCTATGTCCTGGCTCACACACCCGAAGTGTCACCCATGTCGTGGCATGGATGTGTCACCCATGTCCTGGCACCGGACCGACGGGGTCGGGCTCGCGGGTCGGGCCTCTTGGGCTCGAGGCGCGCGGGACCCGGGCGCCAGACATCGTCGACTGGTCGGGGGGTCTCCGGAGTTCGGCGCGGTGCTCGGCACAGAGGCACGGAGGCACAGAGAGGTGCACAGAGGTGGCCGTTGTGGTGCGGGCGGCGGTCTTCACCACGGAGGAGCTGAGCTCCGGAGACCTGACGGAGGTGGGAGCGGTCTCGGCGGAGACGTTCAGGGCGGCGGATGGGGTTCAGAGGACCCGATCTTCCAGCGGAAGGGGGTCAGGACGAGAGGGGTTGCATCTGGCGATGCGAAGGTCCAACCCCTCACGTCCTGACCCCGACGGGAGCGGCGCGCGGACACCAATCCCGTGGCG
>CALATR010000902.1 GCA_937891875.1 uncultured Pseudomonadota bacterium
GAGGGCACCGACGTGCCGCTCCGCGTTCCCATGTGCGTCAAGGCCTCGGACGGCTCCATCCACACGGCCGGCCCGGTGGGCGCGGTGACGGCGAACCGGAACGAGTGGAACGGAAGCGTCAGCTTGAACCCCATGTTCGAGCAGGAGCTGGAGGGAGGCGGCGCCTTCTCCTTCTTCGCCTACACCAGCTTCGTGCCCCCGGACGAGCCCGGTGAGGTCGTCGTCACCGACGATCCACCCGACCCGTGGGCGAACGACGCGCTCTACACGTCCTGGTGCGCCGAGACCGGGCACGAGTTCTGCCCCAAGGACACCGGCACGAACTTCGCGGTCTGCAACCCGACGACCTACCAGCCCCAGTCCCACACCGTCGAGTTCTCCGGCGGCGACGTCATCTTCGAGATCCTCATGGGCGAGTCCGCGGCGAGCACCGAGCCCGCCGCCTTCGTTCGGGCGAGCGGCACCCTGGACGGTGCGTCGTTTGACCAGAAAGACTACTGGAAGCTGATCTATCGGCCGGCGCACCACCACTTCCAGCGGGACTTCGGCGTGTTCTTCGACGCGCCGATCTCGGGGGCATGTGGCCTGAAGATGGTGGGCCTGGACCCCTGGGAGGGTGCGACCACCGTGCCCGACGTCGAGCTGGTCGACTGCGACCTGAAGACCGTGGAGACGCGCAAGACCAGCAGCCATGTGTGGGAACGCTAGCGGACCGTGGGGCCGCTAGGTCGCGCCGTTGCTGGTCACGTTGATCAGCTCTGCGGCGAGGATCGCCTGGCCCATGCGGTCGGCAAAGGCGGGGAGCTCGTCGCGGTCGGGGATGTGGGGGACGAGGGGTAGCAGGCTGTCCGGCGGTGGGCCGACATGGCGATTGGCCTCCCACAGGACGATCTGGCTCGCCTTGAGCAGGTCCACGCGGATGTTGGGGTTCTTCGTGTCGAACTGCAGCTTGCCCCTGACCTTGGACTCGAGGCCGGGGATCTCGACCTTCAGCCTCCCGGGCTGCTGCTTGTAGAGGTCGGCCACGGTCTTCGGCGGCTTGTCCGGGGAGCCGGTGTAGCTGCCCTTGACCTCGGCCTTGGCCTTGCTGGCGGCGCCGGTGACCTGGAGCGTGGTGACCAGCGGGGTCTTCGGTGCCTGGTCACCCGGGTCCAGCTTGACCTCCTTCCAGTTCTTGCTCTCGTTCCCCGCCTGGTCGTAGGCGGAGGTCAGCGCGTGCAGCAGTCGCTTCAGCGTGCCCTTCTCCGCCTTGGGCTGGCCCAATGTCGCGGCGGAGCCCTCGATGACCCTCGCGGCGTCGGCGCTGATCGCGTGCAGCTCCTTGTTGGGATTGCTGCCCTTCTTCGAGATGTTGCGCAGGAGGGCCCAGAGCTGGTTCTCGTGGCCGGACATCCACAGGTGCCAGCCCTTGGGGTGGTCCTTGCGCCGCTTGAGGCCGTTGTAGACGTTCTGCACGTACTTGATGGTGTCCCGGCCCAGCCCCTCCGCCACCTCCACGCTGCCGTGGATGCTGGCGTGGCCGGTCAAGGACAGTCCGCTGGCGCCCAGGGGCACGCTCCCGTCGGCCTTCGCCGAGACACCAGCTTCGATGCGTACGAAGCGGAGCATGAACGCGTCGGTGCCGCCGTTGAACTGGGCATGGATCTGACCGGTGGGCTTCACCCTGGCCTGGCCGGAAGCACCCGCGAGCAGCTTGTGGATGTACTGGC
>CALATR010000903.1 GCA_937891875.1 uncultured Pseudomonadota bacterium
CCCGCCGCCCAGCCCCCCCCGGCCCTCCCTCGTCAACCCCACGCAAACCCCCTCCCCCACGCCCTCACCATCCCCTCACGACCCTCCCTCCCTCCCCGCGGTCCATCCACACACCGCCCCCGGAGGGACTCATGCGTGCCGCTCGTCGCCGCGTCGTCAGCGAAGGCCTGACCATCACGTCGCTCATGGACGCGATGACGATCATCCTGTGCTTCCTGCTCAAGTCCTACCAGGCCGACGACATCCACGTCGCCGGCGCCGACGAGCTGTCCCTGCCCGCGTCCTCCGCCCTGCCCACCGTCAAGACCGCGGTCCAGATCGTGCTCACCCGCACCGGGCTGCTCGTCGACGGGGATCTGGTCGCCACCGTGGTCGAAGAGGACGACGGTGACGGCTCGCCCACCTGGTTCATCGACCCGGCCGAGGTCGACGGCGAGCTGATCCGCCCGCTGCACATCCGCCTCGCCGACCGCCGTGCCGAGGTCACCCACCTCCAGGATCTGGTCGAGGACGACGTGGACTTCGAGGGCCGGGTGCTCCTGGAGGTCGACCGCGAGATGCCCTACCAGCTGGTACGCCAGGCCCTGTTCACGGCGGGACAGGCCGGCTTTGGCAAGATCCAGTTCGTGGTCGTCAAGAGCTGAGGCTCACTCCTCCGGGCCCCGCCAGTGGGCCACCCCGGTGAGCCCACCCTCGAGGCTCCCCTCCGAGAGCCCGCGCTCCATGCAGCTCGCCGCGGCCTCGGTCGATGCCGTGCTGTGGGAGCTGATCCGCGCGGGCTCGCCCTGGTGGTAGTGCACCTCGAGGTCGACACCGGCGCCGCCACCACAGTCCTCGGCCACCCGGGCCGCGGTCTGCACGAACGCCGGCGCGGTCGACAGGTCCTCCGCGGCCTCGTCCATGGAGCGCTGCACGCCCAGACACGCGGCGAGGCCCACGAGCACCAGCACCACCAGCGCGCTGCGCGTGCGGTCGGGAGCCGCGGGACTATCCAAGATAAGGCTCGACGAACGCCTTCAACGCCGGCCCCATCCGCGCGCCCGCCTCGCTGCGCTTGAGCTCGCCGCCCTTCCAGACCGCGAGCGTCGGGATGCCCTGCACGCCCAGCTGTCCGGCGGTGCGCTGGTGCTGGTCGGTGTTGACCTTGACCACGATCAGCCTGCCCGCCTCCTCGGCCGCGAGGCTCTGCAGGTGGGGCGCCACCGCCCGACACGGGCCGCACCAGGGCGCCCAGAAGTCCGCCAGGACCGGCACCGGCGCCGAGCGCACCAGCCGCTGCAGGGCGTCGTCGTCCACCTCCTGGGGCGTCGCCTTGACGTCCAGCGTCGCCTTGCACCGCCCGCAGGTCGGCCCATCGTGGAGCTTGCTGCTGGGGACCCGGTTGACTCCGCCGCAGCTTCCGCAGCGGAAGTACCTGTCGTCGGCCATGACGACCTCCTGGATGTACCATCCCTTCTCACCGGGGACCGATCCGCCAAGGGGGTGCATCACCCTGCCCCCGCTCCGCCGGCAGACGTGCTACACTCCCCCGTCCCTCGCGGGCTTTCCGCCGCATCCCCTCCCCGCGGCGCGCCCCCCTGTCCCGCAGCCCATCCGCTGCCGGATCTCCCTCCTGGGCCACGGCCCCTCGCTTCTCCACTCTTCCCTCCTTGCCGATCCCCCGGAGCCATCCATGATGGACGTCGAGCCCGTTGCGCTGCACGAGGCGACGCGCGAGCGCTACCTGGCGTACGCGTTGTCGGTCGTCACCAGCCGGGCCCTCCCCGACGTGCGAGACGGCCTCAAGCCCGTCCAGCGCCGCATCCTCTACGCCATGTACGCCGAGCTGGGCCTCCGACCGGACAGCCGCTACCGCAAGTGCGCCGCGGTCGTCGGCGACACGATGGCCAAGTTCCACCCGCACGGTGACCAGGCCATCTACGACGCACTCGTGCGCATGGCCCAGCCCTTCACCCTGCGCGCCCCCCTGGTCGACGGCCAGGGCAACTTCGGCAGCCTCGACGGCGACGGTGCTGCGGCCTTCCGCTACACCGAGTGCCGGCTCATGCCGCTCGCCATCGAGCTGCTCTCCGAGATCAAGAAGCGCACGGTCGACTTCCGCCCCACCTACGACACCCAGCGCTTCGAGCCCATCGTCCTGCCCGCCCAGTTCCCCCAGCTGCTCGTCAACGGCAGCGAGGGCATCGCCGTCGGCATGGCGACCCGGATCCCGCCGCACGATCTGGGCGAGGTGGTCGACGCGACCGTGCACCTCATCGACAACCCCGACGCCACCGTCGCGGACCTGTGCCAGTTCGTGCAGGGACCCGACTTCCCGATCGGCGGTCGGCTGATGAACGACGCGCAGGAGATCCGCTCGTTCTACGAGCAAGGTCGCGGAACGTTCCACATCCGCGCCGACTGGCACGAGGAGAAGGACGGCCGCCGCCGCCTCATCGTGCTGACGTCGGTGCCCTACGGCCAGAACAAGGCCAAGGTCATCGAGAAGGTCGGCCTGGAGGTGCAGCAGAAGAAGCTGCCCCAGGTGGTCGACGTGCGCGACGAGTCCAAGGAGGACGTGCGCATCGTGCTGGAGCTCAAGCAGGGCGCCAGCGCCGAGGCCGTCATGGCCTACCTCTTCAAGAAGACGCCGCTGCAGGCCAACTTCCCGATGAACCTGACCGCACTCGTGCCTGGTCCCGGTGGCGTCGCCCGCCCCGCCCAGCTCGACCTGCAGCAGATCCTCCGCTTCTGGCTCGACTTCCGCTTCGAGACCGTCCGCCGCCGCTTCGAGTTCGACCTCGAGCGCCTGCGCGAGCGCATCCACGTCCTCGAGGGCTTCCGGATCCTCTTCGACGCTCTGGACGAGGCGATCGCCATCATCCGCGGCAGCCACGGCCGGCGCGACGCCCACGAGAAGCTCATCGAGCGCTTCGGGCTGTCCGACGTGCAGGCCGACGCCATCCTCGAGCTGCGCCTCTACAAGCTCGCCCAGCTCGAGATCCAGATGGTGCTGGACGAGCTCGAGGAGAAGATGGCCGAGGCCGAGCGGATCGAGGGCATCCTGGCGAGCGACCTGCAGCTGTGGTCGGTCGTCAAGGAGGAGCTGCTCGAGCTGCGCAAGCTCTACGCGGACGGTCGCCGCACCACCGTCGGCGAGCCCGTGCGCGAGCTCGAGTACGACGAGAACGCCTACATCGTCGACGAGGACGCCTTCGTCGTCATCACCCGCGACGGGTGGATGAAGCGCCAGTCGAGCTTCACCGACATCGACAAGATCCGCATCCGCGACGAGGACGAGATCGGCTGGCTGCTCGAGGCCAGCACCCGCTCGACGCTGACCGTCTTCGGCAGCAGCGGCCGCGCCTACGTCATCAAGGTCGACGACGTTCCCGCCACCACCGGCTACGGCGAGCCCATCCAGAAGCACTTCAGCTTCTCCGACGGCGAGCGCGTGGTCGCCGTGGTCAGCAACGACCCGCGGCACTGGGACGACCCCTCGCCCTGGGACGAGGTCAAGACCGAGGACGACCCCGATCCACCCTGGGCACTCGCGGTCATGGAGGGCGGCAAGGCCCTGCGCTTCAGCCTCGCCGACCACGCCGAGGTCTCGACCAAGAACGGGCGGATGTTCGCGCGCTTGTCCAAGGGAGACGCCGTCTTTGCCGTGCTCATCGCCCAGCCGGAGGATCGGATCGCCCTGGTCAGCTCCGCCGGCAATGGCCTCGTCTTCCCGGTCGACGAGGTGACCCTGCTCAAGGCGCCGGGCAAGGGCGTGACCGGCATCAAGCTGCCCAAGGGCGCCAAGGTCATGGCCGCCCAGCTGGTCCGCGACCGCACCGAGGGCCCGACCGTCGTCACCAGCCGCGGGCGCGAGCTCACGGTGCGCGAGGGCAAGTTCGGCGGCAGCCGCGGCAACCGGGGCGGCACGATCATCCAGCGCGGCAGCGTAGACGTGTGGAAGCGCGAGGGGCCGGAGGTCTGGATCCCCGAAGAGGAGTCCGAGGAGTCCGAGGAGGACGCCGACACCGACGAGGTGGCGCTCGGCGCCGAGGACGACGGGGGTGAGGAGTGAGCCCGCCCCCCAAGTACGACGCCCGCCAGATCGCCGTGCTCAAGGGCCTCGAGCCCGTGCGCAAGCGGCCCGGCATGTACATCGGCGGCACCGGCGTCGACGGCCTGCACCACCTGCTGTGGGAGATCGTCGACAACTCGGTCGACGAGGTCATGAACGGCCACGCGAGCCGCATCGTGGTCACGCTCCACGAGGACGGCTCGACCTGCACCGTGGAGGACAACGGCCGCGGCATCCCGGTCGACATCCACCCGACCGAGAAGGTCTCGGCGTTGCAGCTGATCTTCTGTACGCTCCACGCCGGCGGCAAGTTCGACGAGGGCAGCTACAAGACCTCGGGCGGTCTGCACGGCGTCGGCAGCTCGGTCGTCAACGCGCTCTCGAAGCGGCTCACCGCCCAGGTCAAGCGCGACGGCCAGCTGTACAAGCAGGAGTACAAGCGCGGCGTGCCCCAGAAGCCCGTCGCGGCGGTCGGCGCGGCGCGTGGTACCGGCACGACCATCCAGTTCTCGCCGGACCCGAGCATCTTCGAGGACATCGTCTTCGACCCCGACCGCATCCTGCGCGTGCTCGACCAGAAGACCTACCTGCACGCCGGCCTGCGGGTCGTCTTCAAGGACCGCACCAGCGGCCAGACCCATGAGCTCGAGCACCCGGGGGGCCTGCAGGAGTACCTGTCGTCCACCATCGACAAGGAGGGCCACCGCGCCATTGTCGATGCGCCCTTCCACTTCGACCGCGAGGGCGAGGACTGGCGCGCGGATCTGGCGCTCACCTGGACCGAGTCGCCGCGGGAGCACTGGCAGACCTTCGTCAACGGCATCCCCACCGGCGACGGCGGCACCCACGAGCAAGGCCTCAAGGACGCCCTGGTCAAGGCGGTGCGCAGCTTCAGCGAGACCCACAGCCTGGTGCCCCGCGGCGTCACCCTCAACGCCGACGACATCCGCGAGGGCGCGGTCGGCATCCTGTCCTTCTACGTCAAGGAGCCCCAGTTCCAGGGCCAGACCAAGGACAAGCTCAACAACCCCGAAGCTCGCGGCATCATCGACGGAAACATCCGCCCGGTGCTCGAGCAGTGGCTGCACGAGAACCGCTCCCGCGGCGAGGCGGTGGTCATGCGCGCGGTGCAGGCCGCCCGCGCCCGCGCCGCCTCTCGGGACGCCGCCCGCAAGGTCCGCCGCAAGACCCCGACCAGCGGGCGCACGACCCTGCCCGGCAAGCTGTCGGACTGCTCCAGCAACGACCCGTCCGAGACCGAGCTGTTCATCGTCGAGGGCGACTCCGCAGGCGGCTCCGCCAAGTCGGGGCGGGACCGGCGCACCCAGGCCATCCTGCCTCTGCGCGGCAAGGTGCTCAACGCCGAGCAGGCCTCGATCAAGAAGGTGCTCGCCAACGAGGAGCTGTCCAACATCGTCACCGCGCTCGGCTGCGGCCTGGGGGACGACCTGCGCGAGGATCGGCTTCGATACGGCCGGATCATCCTGCTGATGGACGCCGACTCCGACGGCCACCACATCACGACCCTGCTGCTGACGTTCTTCTACCGCTACCTGCGCCCGCTCGTGGAGGGCGGCTACGTCTACCTGGCCCAGCCCCCGCTGTTCCGCGTGAACGTGGGCAAGAACACCGAGTGGGCGATGTCCGACGCCGACCGGGATCGCATCCTGGCGGCCCTGCCGCCCCGGGCCAAGCCCGAGGTCACGCGCTTCAAGGGTCTCGGCGAGATGAACCCCAAGACCCTGTTCGAGACCACCATGGACCCCCAGCGCCGCAAGCTGCTGCAGGTCACGGTACCCGAGCCGATGCAGGCCAACGTGACGCTCGGCCACCTCATGGGAAAGGACGCTGCTCCCCGCTACCGCTTCCTCATGGAAGAGGCGGAGTCCCTTCGGGATCCGGACGCGCTGGACGTCTGACCCCGGGTGGCGGATGCCTCCATACCCGTCGTGGGTCTTGCCGATGTGGACAGCCGGTCGCAAGCCAAAGCAGCGCGGTGGACGCGCGTCCCGGGTAGAGTTGACGAGACGCGATCGCAGCCGGGCCCACCACCCACTCCAACCCAAAGAGTACTGATCCGAAGAGATCGAACAGAGTGGTCGGACGCACCGTCCAGCTAGAGCCAGCCAACGTCCGGAGCAGTGCATGAGCAGGCGCGAACCAGCCCGGCCAGACGCCGCAGAGGCCAAGCGCCTTGTCGCCGAGGCCACCCGCCTCCAGGCGGCCGGCGACCATGCCGAGGCGGCCAAGGCGTACCAGCAGGCGCTCGAGCACGACCCGTCCAACGGGGAGGCGGCGTCGCGACTGGCTCGATGTCACGAAGCCACCCGCGCCTGGTCGCGCGCGGTGGAGGCGTGGCGGATCGCGGTCGAGCTCGGCCGGGAGTTCGCCGGCGACGCTCCACCCGCCCGCCCCCGGACGTCCAACGCAACCGGCACCACCAGCCACATCGACCGGGTGATCGGCCTCGCCGAGGCCCTGCGCCAGGCGCGCTGCCACCTGGCCGCGCTCGACGCGTACACCCGTGCCCTCGAGATCGATGACACCCACCTCTTCGCCCTGGCCGGCAAGGGCGAGACCCTGCGCATGCTCGGCCGCTTCGGCGCCGCCGAGACCTGGTTCGATCGCGCCCTGACCGTGCACGGGGAGCACGCCTTCGCCCTGCGTGGCAAGGCCGCCACCCTCTCCGCCCTCGGTCGCTTCGAGGAGTCCGAGCGCCTGTGGAGCCGGGCCCTCGCCATCGATCCCACCTCGTCCTTTGCCCACCAGGGCCTGGACGAGACCCGTCGCCGGGCCCGCGAGGCCGCCGGCAGCCTGATCGCCGTCGCCGATCCGCCCACCCCGACCGAGGAGCGCCTCGAGTCGGATCGCTGGGTCGAGTGGGGCCGCGCCCTGCTGCGGGACGATCGCGCAGAAGAGGCGTCTGACGCCCTCTCTCGCGCGGTCGAGGCCGATCGCACCAACGACCGGGCCCTCTCCGAGCGCGCCCAGGTCCTCGAGTCCCTCGGCGAGTGGGAGGGCGCTTGCGACGTGTGGGCCTCCCTCGCATCGCAGGATCCCGACCGCCTGGACGCCCGCTGCAGCCTGGCCGAGTGCCTGCGCAAGGCCGAGCGCTACGGTCAGGCGCTCGAGGCGTACGACGGCGTGCTGGCCGTCGATCCCGACTATGTGTTCGCGCTCGCTGGACGCGCCGAGGCCCTGCGCATGCTCGGCCACGACGAGCAGGCCCTCGCCGGCTTCGACGCCGCGCTGGCGCGCAAGCCGACCCACGCCTTCGCCATGCGCGGCAAGGCCGCCACCCTGGCCGCCATCCGCCGGCACCAGGAGGCGATCCCCCTGTGGCAGCGCTCCCTGGACCTCGACCCGGGCAACGCGTTTGCCCAGGCGGGGCTGTCCGAGAGCCAGGCCGCCGGCGCCGCGAGCCGCTC
>CALATR010000904.1 GCA_937891875.1 uncultured Pseudomonadota bacterium
CCCAACCTGCTCGGCGACTGGACCGGCAACTTCGGCCAGCGCTTCGTCGACGGCAACTGCGCCGCCGAGGACGTGCCCACCGCCCTGCTCGACTTCCTGGAGCAGCCCTTCCTGCTCGAGGGCAGCGTGACCCAGGCGCGGATCACCTTCGCCGACAACTCGACGTACACCCTGCGCGGCGTGGCCGCCCCCACCGGCGCCATGGCCATGAGCGGCGTCGTTCCCGCAGGCGGCGTGCAGCTGCACACGGCCGTCGGCGGCATGGTCTACGAGGACGCGACCGGGCGTACCCGCTGGGACGGCGGCATCTTCATCGGTGCCGACCTGAACGACGATCAGGTCATCGACTGCGAGTTCAACGCCGACTGGAGCGCCCGCAAGTCGGGCACCTGAGCCCCGCGTCTGGCGGCGCTGGTGTAGGCTTCGGCACCCACGCGTTGGGGTAGCCTTCGCGCAACGGAGCATGGATGGCGCTCGAGCTGCCGTACGTCCACGTACGACTCGGCGACGGACGGCCCCGGGTCGAGAGCATGACTCGCCCGCCGCCGCTCTCGCCGTCCGAGCTCTCAGCGCTGCTCGTACGCGACAAGCACACCCGGCCGCAGAACCCTCCGGGTGACCGCGTCGTGCCGCTTCCAAGCGGATCCTGGGCTGTCGGTCGCGGCGGCTTCGGCGGGATCACCTGGCGGATCCTGTCCCCGTCGGACGTGGAGAGCATCGCCCATCCCGCGTGGTTGTGGCGCTCCTCCCGGTGGTTCGACCCGGCCGCACCCTCGCGCGGCCCGGTGCCCAACGCCCTGCCCCTGCGCTCCCAGCTCGATCCGGCCTCGCGCCTGGGCGGAAACGGCTCACGCACCGCGGGCCTGCTCGCCTCCTGCGTCGCCGCGATCCGAAAGCAGACCATGCCGGTCGCCATCGTGGTCGACCCCAACAAGCTGGCTGACCCCGCGCCCTCCGGACGCTGGTTCCTGCTGGCCCTGCTCACCGTGCTGCCCCGCCACATCGCCCGGCCCCTGCGGATCTCCACCTTCGAGGACGCCCCCGATCCGGACGACTGGGACATCGTGGTGGTGCGCGGTCCGGTGGACGGCTTCCGCGAGCTGCGTCCGGAGTCCCACCCCGCGCTGGGCGGCGACCTGCCGGCGAGCTTCATCCTGGAGCGCCTGCTGGCCGGAGACGTCGACACGGTCGAGGCGGCGGCAGGCTGGCACGAGGCGACCGCGGCGGATCCGTGGGGCGCCGCCATCCGCGAGCGCAGGCCGCGCACCGGGTCCGCGACCCCGTTCACGCCGCGCCGATCCCACGGGCCGGGCGGGGACAGCGAGCCTCGGCGCCTGCGCCTGAACACACCAGAAGCCTGGTTGTCCCTATCGAATCGTAGCGAGGACTCCCGCAGCCGCATCATCACTGCCTGGCTGGAGCGCGGCGGTGAGCCCCCCACCGAGGGGATCCTGGACGCGGTCGCCACCATCCGGCCCCCCGGCCGCGACACGGTCGAGTGGTGCGAAGGCCTGCTGCGCTGGGCGGAGGACTCCCCCTGCGCCACCGCCGCGACCCGCCTGCTCATGCAGACCGTCGACGCCGAGCCCCTCCCACTCGAGCCCTCCACCCGCGGCTCGCTGTACACGGAGGCGGTGCGCCTGCTGATCAAGCACGGTCTCTTCGACGAGGCCCTGGCCGCGGTCTCCGGCCCCAGCGCCGCCGCCCTGCTCGAGTCGGGCGCCGGGCGGGTGGTGACCGAGGCCTGGGTCCGACTGCCGCCCACACGCCGCCCCACCGCGTCCCTGGACGCCATCATCACCCGGCTGCTGCACGCCCCCGAGGGCGATCAGGCCGTGGCCCACCTGTGGCTCGCGCTGATGGTCCAGGACCAGGACGCCCGCGCCGATCACGTGCTGCAGCGCACCGCGAGCCTGGCAGCACAGGACCTCTCCCTGCGCATCGACGCCGTGCTGGACGCGCTGATCGACAGTCCCCAGGCCATGCGCTGGGTCGGTCACGTGGCCCGCGTCGCCCCGCCGGAGCGCCTGTGGGACCTGGTCTCGCCGGTCACCCGCGGTCCCACCGATGCCCTGTGGGAGCACTGCGTCGACGTGCGGGCCCAGGCGTCGGGCCCCGAGGGTCGCATCGCCGATCTGGTCGGGCTGCCCCAGCCCCAGGTCGCCCGCAACGAGCGCGAGCTCCGCCGGGTCGCCGCGTCGGTCCGGGTCTGGCGCTTCCCCGACGCCGCCCTGTCCGAGGGTGCCGCGCGCCTCGCCGCGCTCGCCGATCGCTCGGTGCTCTGGATGTGGCTGCAGCTGTGCGCCGCCGATCCGGTGAGCACCCCCGACGGCGTGCTCGCCACCGTGGTCGATCACCTCTGCTCCCACCCGCCCAACGTCACCGACGAGCGCCGCGCCGCGGCCGCCATGGCGGAGGGACTGGGCATGGCGGAGGGCTGGAGCTCCGCCCAGCACTCGGAGCTCCTGCTGCGGCTGGTCATCGCCCCTGACCCGTCCAGCCACGCCGGCGGCACCTCCTTCGGCAACGACCTGGCCCTGGCCCTGGTCCGCGGCCTGTCCCGCCGCCCCGACGCGTCCGAGCAGCTCGCCGATGTCAGCGACCAGATCTGTGCCTTGCCCCCAGATCATCCGGCGGTCGTGCAGTTCCTGAACCGCCTGCTCCCGATGGCGTTCACCCGCGGGGTGCCTCGCCCGTACCTCGACGCCGTCGAGCCCTCGCGCTGGCCCCCCACGACCTACGAGGCGTGGGCGCGGATCATGGAGAGCCTGGGCCCGGCGTAGCCACGGCTCTGGCCCGCTCGGCCTCCCGGACGGCCAGCTGGCGCTGCAGGCGCATGCGCACGTAGACGTGCGGTCCGACGAGCATGAACAGCATGACGATGGACATGAACCCGGCGGCGACCCACTGGGGGAACACGTAGACGACCGCGGGCAGCACGATGACGAGGCAGCCCAGGTAGAGCAGCAGGATCGCCGGCATGCGCTCCGCCTTCTCGGCGAGGAAGTCCGCCGAGCCGAGGATGCTGGTGGGCAGGCCGACCACGATCCAGGCCAGGATCACGGCGAAGGCGTTGAGCAGCAGGTGGCACAGGGCAATGGTCATGCCCTCGTGAAAGCCGGGCTGGCCGAGGCCGCTGGTGGCGGCGAGCAGGGCGGTGAACGTCGTGCCCACGTTGGCGCCGAGGATGAACGGAAAGACCCGGCGAACCTTGAACAGGCCCATCGCGGCGAGGGGAACCACCATGGACGTGGTCGCGGAGGACGACTGCACCAGGATCGTGAGCACGAGGCCGCGCAGGAAGGTGTCGTAGCGGTTGGTGCCGAGCAGCCGGTCGCCCAGCGACAGGGCATCGTCGGTGTCCGCCCCGGCGAGCACGACGTCCTTCATGGTCGTCGAGAAGGCCCGCAGCGACCAGAACAGCAGCGGCAGGCCGACCAGCACCATCAGCCCGGCCACCCAACCGGCCCCCAGCAGCGCCACCAGTGCCAGGCCGAGCCAGGCCAGCAGCCAGCGCTGCGGTTGCCAGTCGGTTGCGCCAAGCCCGGCACGTTGCAACAGCGGCTCGAGCCAGGCGCGCCGTGCATTGCCGCTGCGGACCAATTCAAAGGCGCGCCCCAGGCGCTGGAGAATGCGCTGTTCGCTGCGCTTGTACAGGCCCAGGCGAAACAGCATCAGGG
>CALATR010000905.1 GCA_937891875.1 uncultured Pseudomonadota bacterium
CAGGTTGTTCGCCACGGTCCCCGAGGTCAGCGGGAAGCGCCACTCGATGCTCGAGTAGGGCGCCTGGGTCGAGAACACCGTGTTGTGCACGACCGTGGCGCCGCAGGCGGACTCGAGGCCCACGCCCACGTCGAAGCCCGTGCTGCTGGCGAACAGGGCGGGATCGTCGGCGAAGATGACGTTGTTCCTCGCTTCCTCGTTGTACGACTGGGCGATCTCCCCCCCGCACGGCGCGTCCTCGTAGCGCCGGCCCGTGCTGTCCTGGCCGAGGCCGAAGCCGATGCCCCGGGCGTTGTTCACGAACACGTTCCGCTCGACGACGGTGTCGCGCCCGCCGCGCCAGAAGTGCACTCCGTGCTCCGAGATCCCCGATGGGCACCAGAACCCCTCGATGTGGTTGTCGTGCACGTGCCAGCCGCGGGCCTGGTGGGCGTCGATCCCACCCGTGTAGCAGCTGTTGCGCACCTGGGGTCGACCGGCGCTGGTCAGCTCCAGGGTCGAGCAGCTCACCACACCATCATCGGCAAACAAGCTGCCGTCTCCCGCGGTGTTGATCTTGATCGCCTGCTCGAGCCCGTCGAGGGTGTGGATGCGGTGGAGCACCACGCCCGAGATGTCGCGGCCCGCAGCGGGGGTGACGTGGACCGGGTGGTAGTAGACCCGGGCGATGGTCAGGTCGGTGATGACGACGTCGCTGGCCTGGACCGACAGTCCGAACTGGCTCCTCCAGTTGCCGTCGAGCACGACGTCGGCGGCGTTGCCGGTCGCGC
The DNA here is from genome assembly GCA_937891875.1 of uncultured Pseudomonadota bacterium. Classification (GTDB taxonomy): domain Bacteria; phylum Myxococcota_A; class UBA796; order UBA796; genus REDI01. The sequence goes on from CALATR010000905.1 coordinate 771, forward strand.
CCCGCACAGTGACCCCGTCGGTCTTCAGCTGGATGTAGCTGCTGGTCGGCAGGGTGTAGGTGCCCTCGGCGAGCACCGCGGTGTCGCCGGTCTGCAGCCCCTGGAGCACGGTGCGCAGGTCGTCGCTCGGGCTCACCTCGACCACGCGCCCGGTCGGCTCGGGCCAGGGGTCGCACGGGTCGGACTCCGGCGCGGTGTCGCTGTCCGTGTCCGTGTCGCTGTCCGTGTCCGTGTCGCTGTCGTCGTCCGTGTCGCTGTCCGTTCCCGGATCGACGTCCGTCGCATCGGTCGGGTCCGTCGGGCAGCCAGTGAGAACGAGCAGCAGCAGCATCGAGGCGCGCATGGGGGTCCCTCCACGCGGAGAGCGTACCGGACGGGGGCGACCGCAGCGCTGACACGGAACTCGCGGGGCCATCCGAGTGAGCGTCTCAGCCCCGCCCCTCGTCACAGCGACCTTGTGCCCGTTCGTTCGCGGGTGCCACCCGATGTCTCGACCACAAACCGTACCAACAAGCCAAACACCTGGCATCGTGCAGGGAATGAATCCTGCAAAAGTACGACAATGCGAGATACACATGAATACCCGACTGATTGCCGCGCTCGCCCTCCTCGTCGCGTGCGGCGACCCCGCCTCCTATGACGGCGTCGATCTCGAGCAGGACGAGCTTGCGCGGTGGGACGCCGAAGAGCCGTCCGGACCCGGCGGCAAGGCCCCCCACGTCACGATCTCCGGCCTGGAGTGGCGCGCCAGCCACTCCGAGTTGCAGGGGATCTACCACGACTGTCCGCAGGGCAGCACCTGCACCATCACCCTGACCGCCACCAACACCGGAACCTCGACGATCAGCTATCTGACCACGTCGTGGAGCCATTCGGGCGCCAACGCCGGCTCGTACGCGAGCGTGTACGACGACTGTTCCGGCACCACCCTGGCCCCGGGCGACGACTGCGACGTCGACATCGTCTACACGCTGCCGTACGGCACTGCGAAGGCCGTGCCCGGGGACCTGACGTTCCACCTGCCCGGAGGCATCCTCGCGCCCCGCAACGTCGACTACAACAACGGCAGCCAGGCGCGGATCGCCACCTGCGTCGAGGACGACGACTGGCTCTGCACCTGAGCTCCTCCGCGGCGGGGGTGGTGACGAACGCCGCCCCCGCCCAGCTGGGGCCACGGATGGGACCCAGGGCTACGGCGTGACCTCGACCTCGATCTGGATGGACACGGTGCGCCCGTCCTTCAGCGCGTCCCCGCTGACGGTGTGGACCCACTGGGTGCCCTCCCGGCGGACGATCCAGGTCCCCTGGTACCAGTCACCGGCCGCCCAGGTCGTGGGCTGCTCCAGGCCGAAGCCATCCAGCTCCACGCCCTCGGCGGTGGCGAGGGTCGTGTTCACGGCACCGGAAGCCGAGCTCGACGTGAACCACGCGGAAGGCTGACCGCCGAGCCCGAGCAGCACCCGCACGCTGTGACCGTCGGCGCTGACGCAGGCCGGCGCCTTGCCATCGTACGGCTCGTCCATCAGCTCGAAGGCCAGCTGCTGGGCATCGACCAGCGAGATGGGCACCACGACCGTGCCGCTGCGGGGCACGTCCCAGCCGGCCGGGCAGCCGGTGCTCCCGGTGTCCGCGGTGTCCGCGGTGTCCCCCGTGTCGGTGTCGGACGTGTCGCCGGTATCGGGCGTCCAGCCGGGAACGTCCGTGTCGAGCAGATCATCGCAGCCCACGAACAGCAGCAGCCACACCAGCTTGCGCACACAGCCTCCACCCCCGAAAGGTATCCGCTCGGACCGTGCAGCCGCACCTGCAGCGTTATCGGGGCCCCGCTGGAGGACGCGTGACCCCCTTCGCCGATCGCCTGACCGACGCCGTGCTCGCCCTGCGCGCCCCCGCTTGCGTGGGCCTGGATCCCCACCTGGACCGCCTGCCCGCGCCGCTCATGGCCGGCGCAGGTGGTCGGGAGGCCCTGGCCGCGGCGGCTCGGACCTTCTGCCTCGGCGTCATCGACGTCATCACGGGTGTCGTGCCCTCCGTGAAGCCCCAGGTCGCCTTCTTCGAGGCCCTCGGCGCGCCCGGGGTGGCCGCGCTCGAGGACGTGGTGCACGCCGCCCGGGACGCCGGACTGGTGGTCGTGCTGGACGCCAAGCGCGGCGACATCGGCTCCACCGCCCGCGCCTACGTCCAGGGCACCCTCGCCGCGGACGGCCCGCTGGGCGCGGACTCGGTGACGCTGTCGCCGTACCTGGGCACCGAGTCCCTCGCGCCCTTCCTGGGAGCGACCGACGAGGGTGCGGGGGTCTTCGTGCTCGTGCGCACCTCCAACCCGGGCGCCGCCGCATGGCAGCACGGCGCAGACGCCACCGACGGCATCGCCGGCCAGGTCGCCGACTGGATCACCGCCAGCAACACGACCCGCCTGGGCGCACACCGCTTCGGTCCCGTCGGTGCCGTGATCGGCGCGACCCTGCCGAAGGAGGCGCCCCTGTGGCGCGCGCGCATGCCCCACGCGTGGTTCCTGGTGCCGGGGTACGGCGCGCAGGGCGCGTCGGCGACGGATTGCCGCGGTCATGCCCGGGAAGACGGCCTCGGCGCCCTCGTCGTCAGCGCCCGCGGGGTGCTCTACCCCTCCGCCGGTCGCGCCGGGGACGACTGGAAGGACGGGGTGCTCGCTCGTGCAGGCGCGTTCGCCGAGGATCTGAGGCGCAACCTGCTCGGGTGAACCGGCGAAGATCGCCGCGCAGACCGGTTCAACTGGCCTTGCCCCGCTGTGACGGTTCTGGTACGGTCCCGGTGATTCACTTCATGGGAGGTTCAGATGACTCGGATCCTGCTTCCGGCGATGGCCCTCGCCCTCGCCGTCGGGTGCAACTCCACCGTCAACGGCAAGGTCGTGGATGGCCTGACGGGCCAACCCATCATGGGCAAGCCCGCCGACGCTGGCGAGGAAGTCCAGCCCAACCGCCTGGTCGCCGCCGCCGTCAAGAAGGGTGAGGACGGCTCGCTTCAACAGAACGCCGAGGCGGGCCTGACCTGCATGACGTTCTCCAGCCCCATCGGCCAGGACGGCAGCATCAGCCTGTCGGGCCTGTGCACCGGCTCCACCGCCTACCAGCTGTCCATCGAGCCCGACAAGAACTACTTCCTGGGCGAGACCAACATGTTCGACCAGGGCATGAAGGCAGACGCTCCGGTCACCATCAAGGTCTGGCGCGCCCCCAACGGCACCGCGGTCAACATCCTCCGCAAGGACGGCACCACCCTCGACCCGGTCCGCAGCCGCCAGAAGGTGAAGTCGGAGAAGATCACCGACAGCGAGGAGATGGTGCACTACCCCGAGGGCATCAAGGGCGTGCCCATGATGGAGGCCGGCGAGTACCTGGTCCTCTCCGGCGCCGCCAATGCGGACCTGACCCTCTACCCGCTGGTCAACTCGGATGAGCGCATGTTCAAGACCGAGGAGACCGAGGTCAAGATGCAGCCGTGGAGCTACATCGGCACCAGGTTCACGGACGACACCACCTTCGAGCGCGTCGGTGCCAGCATGGACGCCGGCAAGGTGGTGACGGTCGAGAAGGACGGTCACATCGTCAAGTTCATCCCCACCGAGGCCCTCGGTGAGAAGGGCCGCTACGCCCTGTGGAAGGACGGCAGCGAGACCGCCTACCTCATCGACATCGGTGCCAAGGGCGAGATGCCCGGCGCCGCCGCCACCGAGGGCGGCGAGAACGCCGGCGGCGAGAACGGCGGCGAGTGAGCCTTCGAGGCGAATCTTCACGGACCCATCCTCGTCCTGCAGCGCCCCGTCGATCCCTGGGATCGGCGGGGCGCCGTCGTTTGCGCGGTCCCAGTGACCCGGCACACCTTGCCGCGCTCCGCACAGGTGCCTACGCTCCGCACTTCGACGAGGGTGCCATGTTCAGTGCCGAGCGGATCCGCGAGATCCTCGAGACCAAGCTGCCCGACTGCACGGCCATCGTGCGGGACGACGCCAACGACGGGGAGCACTTCTCCGCCGAGGTCACCTCCTCCGCCTTCGCCGGCCAGCGCATGGTCGCCCAGCACCGGCTGGTCTACGGCGCGCTAGGCGACCACATGCACCGTGACATCCACGCGCTGGCGCTCAAGACCTACACGCCCGACCGCTGGCCGCACGCTTCCTGACGACCCCACCTGCTGTCGCCCCCGCGGCACAGCTCCTGGAGCCCCCATGTCCGACCCCAAGGCCCGCATCGACGAGATGGTGAAGGGCAACGACGTCTTCCTGTTCATGAAGGGCACGCCGGACATGCCGCAGTGCGGCTTCTCCATGCGCGCCATCGCCATCCTGAACCACCTGGGCGCCAACTACGGCTCCTTCAACGTGCTCTCCGACATGCAGATCCGTCAGGGCATCAAGGACTACGCCAACTGGCCCACCATCCCGCAGCTCTACGTGCGCGGCGAGTTCGTCGGCGGCTCGGACATCATGATGGAGATGTTCGAGAACGGGGAGCTGGCGGATGTGATCGCCGGCAACGCCTGAACCGCCGACGAGGAGCGCTGCGGGAGAGTCGGCTCAGGACGCAGAGAAACGCCCACCGATGAGGTGGATTCTCTGGTAGCGTCCGTCCATGCCCAGAGCTCTCCTACCGATAGTCGTCGTGTCCCTGCTCGCCGCCCTCGCCTGTGGCGGGCTGGGCGCAGAGCCACCCTCCGGGACGGCGCCACCACCCTCGAGCGCGACCCCGTCTTCCGGCGGCGGAGCGGGCGTACCCTCGGCCGGCAGTGCCGTCGGGTCGGATCCGGGTGGGGTCGCGCTCGCGGTGGCGTCTGCGCCCGGCACCGCCCACGATCACGTGCTGTTGCCGATCTTCGCGGGCACCTCCGACGACTACAAGAACGACAACCCCTACCCGGCGTGGCAGGCCTTCGACGACGACGTGCGCACCACCTGGGTCGCGACCGAGAACGAGAGCCTGCACATCGCCTTGCAGAAGGGGGCGATGCCAGGCGCCCTGGAGCTCGTCCCCGGGTTTGCCGTCGATCAGCGCCGGTGGGACAAGAACCGCCATCCGACCCGGGTGAGGGTCCGCTACCACTACGCGGAGGAGGGAGAGAGTCCCTGGGAGGAGCACGAGGTGACCGTGCCGGTGACCCTGGAGAAGGACCCCTGGGTCCGGATCGAGCTGAAGCCACCCACGGCACCGGTGAAGAGCGTCGAGCTGCGGGTCGTGGCATCAACCGAGCGGCCGCCCGACGGGGACGACGACATCTGCATCTCGGAGCTCCGGATCCGCGGCGACCTGCGCGCGAGCCCCACCAATCGCGGTCCGCATCGCTTCGCCTCCCACGACGCAGCCGACGAGGGCTACCTGGAGGCACCCTTCAGCAAGGCCGACCTCGAGAAGTGCACCTTCGAGCACGAATACACTGGCGGCTTCGAGGTCCCGACCTGGGAGGTGACCTGCGAGCCGGTGCCCGAGGGCGTCCGCATCCGCGGCGAGATCGTCACGCCATGCACCGTTCGGGGCGACGGGCCGGTCCCACCGATGTGTGGAGGCGGCGAGCCCCCCACGCCGGTCGACCGCGTGGTGAAGATCGCCCACGTGAACGCCTGCTTCGCGATCATCGACGGCTTCCCGTACACGCGGGAGGGGTGCTAGGCGGTGCCAGGCGAGGATCCTCCCCGAGGCAACGGACCGTTGGGACGGCAGGACCTACTACTAGTAAATCAACCACGCCATCACGAGGACCACAAAGATGCGTTGGAGGAGAATGACCGGCAGCTGCAGCACGAGAATCGCGGTAGTAAAGCGCCTGCGCTCAGCAGCACATACCAACAACAAGGCGACTACCGGTTTCAAAAACGACACGTACCCGAAACTCAACATTGCGCCGCCGCCGAGGTCAATCGTGAGCGCTGGCGGCCCAGCAATAGTCTGCGCCCACCACTGAAGGTGGAAAAGAAGCCACACATCGAACACTGCCGACGTGAGTGCAGCCAGAAATGCGATCCGGAGTAGCGCGAGCAGCCGGAGCGCCCAGCCGAACACATCGACCAGACGTATGGTCTCGCCGTTCGCCTGGTGTCTCGCTTCTGAAGACTCGCGATCTGGAACACCTGCCTCGCCCGGAACGCGCAACACAGAACTCCCTCCCCAAACCCACCAGGACCTACGACTTCCCGCACTCAACATCAACCAACCGGTACACTGCCCGGACAATCACCTTGGAAGGTCATGCCCTGAGCCGACCACGATCGTGTCCCATATTGGGGGAGGGGGACCCGACCCAGTGTCCGCGAAGGCGGATCGACTCCACACAGCTGACGCGCGGGTCCGAACTGCTCATCGAGGTGCCCACCACGCGAGACTGCAGAGGGCAATCAGAGTGACCAGCCAAGTGACGAAATGGGCGACCAGCCACGCCCACCATGGGCGTACGCGGCCGAGAAGGCGGTAGAACGAATATATCAGCAGGGACAAGACGCCATACAGAAGTGCTCGCAGAACCGGTTCCTCCGCCACCGTTGGCAGGCCCATGAATCCGTCCAACGCCACCGAGAGCACACCCGCCAGCATACCGACGAAGAGTACATATAGCCCCAGAATCGCAGGTAGTTCAAGGCTGCTCGCGCCGACCTGACGGGCCCAACGGAGCACCCCACTGCCCACGCACACACCAGCCACGAAACCGAGTACAAGTGCGGGCGACGTGCCAATGCTTGTCCCGCCACGCACGGAAAAGACAACCATGGGCAGCGCGATCGTGGTCGCCGCCGCGAAGCCAGGTAGGGATTCCTTGGCGAGCGCCTCCAGCCCGGCCAGGTGCTGCTCCCAACGACTACTGACCTGACTCAATGTAGGCACTCCTCTTGACCTCAAGCCGCTTTGATTTGGGGAACGCCGGGATAAAGGGCACGGTCACTTCCTGTACGGGGTGACCGATCAGCCAAGCACGGAGGCAGGCACCACCAGCCACGAGGTACCTGGCCTCATGCCGCGAGCGCCACGGACTCCGTCAGCGACCCCGGGCACCCCG
>CALATR010000906.1 GCA_937891875.1 uncultured Pseudomonadota bacterium
GGAGGAGGGGCACCAGCAGGCCGGCGAGGGCGACGACGCCGGTGATGGCGGCCCACGGGAGGCGACCGAGCCGGCCGCGGACGAGGGGCGCCAGGGCGATGAGCCCGGCCCCGACGGCGCTGGCAGGTCCGAGCCACCCGCCGAGCCAGGCGCAGGCGAGCAGTCCGGCCGCGGCGGCCAGGAGCGTGCACACCTCCAGCGCCATGGACCGGGTCATCCGCCACGCTCCGGCTGGCGCGCGAGCACCTCCAGCAAGGTGCGCCGCCACAGGGGTCCACCGCGTGCTTCCAGGCGTACTTCCGGCATCTCCAGGCCGACCCGGCAGCCGCGGTGGAAGGCGCGGAGCACCTCGCCGCAGGCCCGGGAGAGCTCGTGCTCCCAGGCCCGTCCGTGCAGGTCGCGGACGGCGACAGTGACGCGATCGGCGCGCTCGTCGGTGCGCAGGACCAGCACCGGCTCGCCGACCCGGGCGGAGGTGGGCCAGTGGATGCGCTGGACCGGATCGCCGGCGCGGTAGGTGCGCAGGCCGTCGAGGTCGCCCACCACGCCCCGACCGGTGGGCTCGGGACCCTCGGCGCCGGTGTGTCCGGCCTGGACCCGGGGCTCGGCGGGCCGGGGGCGGGGGTAGACCAGGACCTCGGCGGGCAGGGGCTCGCCGCGCCAGCGGGTCCACAGGCCGAGGGGGAAGGCGCTGGTCAGGCGGATGCGGTGCAGGTGGGCGGGGCCGCGGCCGGCGAAGGTCCAGTCGGTCGGCAGCGCGGTCTCCTGGCCGGCGGCGAGGCGCTCGAGCACCACGCTGGCGTCGGACCCCTCGTCGTCGATGCGCACGCCCGCGGACGGCAGCCAGGCGCGGCGGTTGATCACCCGGTAGGCGCCGCGGGCGGGCCGCTCGGCGAACAGCTCGACCGGGAGCTCGCGGCGGACCTCGAGGTGGCGCAGGTTCCAGCGGCCGAGCACCCCGTCGAGAATCCACAGGGACAGCGCCCCGCTGAGCAGCAGATAGAGGACGTTGTTCCCGGTGATCGCCGCGGCGAGGGCCAGGGCGATGGTCGCGAGCATGAAGGCCACGCCCTCCCGGGTCAGCCGCGCCCCACCCCGGCGAGGTCCGCGGGTCCTGCCCGCGGTCCGTCGTGCTCCAGCGAGGGTGCGCCCGCTCGCCACCGGTCAGTCCGGAGGCGCGATGTCGTCGAGCAGACCGGCGATCGCGGCGTCGCCCCCGTCGCCGGCGGGGCCGCCCGCGCTGCGTGGGAGCACCCGGTGGCCAAGCACGGGCACGGCGACGTCGCGCACGTCCTCCGGCACGACGAAGCCGCGACCCTGGACCAGGGCGTGGGCCTGGGATGCCCGGTAGAGCGCCTGGGCACCGCGGGTGGAGACGCCGCGGAGCAGGCGGGCGTCGGCCCGGGACTCGCGGACCAGATCGAGCAGGTAGTTCTCGACCGGCTCGGGCACCGCGACGCTGCCGGCCGCCTGCTGCAGCGCCCGGACTTGATCGAGGGAGATCCCCGATCCTGGCTCGAGGCGCGCCCGGCCGCCCTGGCGGATGACGTCCAGCTCCGTGCGGCGGTCCGGGTAGCCGATGGACAGGCGCATCAGGAAGCGGTCCAGCTGGGAGTCGGGCAGGGGGTAGGTCCCCTCGAAGTCGAAGGGGTTCTGGGTCGCGATGACCACGAAGGGGTCGGGGAGCGCGCGGGTCTGGCCGTCGTTGGTGACCGCGCGCTCCTCCATCGCCTCCAGCAGGGCCGACTGGCACTTGGGGGTCGTGCGGTTGATCTCGTCGGCGAGCACGACGTTGGCGAAGATCGGGCCGGGGCGGAAGGTGAAGTCCCCGCCGGCCGCGAGCACCGAGACGCCGGTGATGTCGGAGGGGAGCAGATCGGCGGTGAACTGCACCCGGGAGAAGCTGCCGCCGAGCGCCTCGGCCAGCGCGGCAGCCAGCGTGGTCTTGCCGACGCCGGGGATGTCCTGGAGCAGCAGGTGACCGCCGGCGAGCACCGTGGTGATCGCGAGATCGACGACCCGATCCTTGCCTCGGACCACCGCGCGGACGGAGGCCCGCAGGGTGCGCAGGGCCTCGACGTGCGCCGGCTCCAGGCTGGCTGCGATCACTGCCCGACTTCGCCCTTGTAGTTGCCGGAGGTCAGCAGGGTGTAGGTCGAGCCGGGCGGGATCTCCGGGTGATCGGACTGCACGATCACGAAGACCTCCTCACCGTCCCAGTCGACGCCATCGGGGAGCTGGGTCTCGCAGCCGGACTGCAGCTGGTAGGTCGCCTTGCCGTCGATCCGCCAGCGGACCTCGAAGCCGTCGCGCTCATCGCCCCACACGACCGAGGAGTAGGTGATCTGGCAGCCCGAGATCTGCCCAGAAGCGAAGTTCTCCGTACCGATCGCCAGGTTGACCTGGGCCGAGTCCTCCACGAACGTGAGCAGGTACTCGAGGTTCTCGGAGTATTCCTCGTTGTCGCCCGTGCCGGCGAGCACCATGTCGAACGCGAACCCGCTGGCTTCGTCCCCACCGCAGGCCGTCAGCAGCAACGGCGCGGCGAGCAGGGGCACGGACAGGGCACGGATCAGGTTGGGGACGGGCATCGCGCGGGCTCCACAGGGATCGATTCCGGGCCCAGCATAGCCGAGCGGGTGGGGATGCGCCCCGCTCCCGTGTCAGATACAAGCGAGGCCTTCCATGACCCCCGGATGGACCCTCCACCGCGGTTCCACGGGGACACGATCCCACGGAGTCCCACCTTGGCTGACGAATCTTCCCTCTACGTCGCCCGCGAGGCCGACGTCGACGCCCTTCGTGCCCACTGGACGGCCGTCCAGGGCGGCGCCACCCGCGTGGTCCGCCTGCAGGCCGGTTTCGGCGGAGGCCGCCGCGCGGTCGCCGGTGAGCTGCTCCGCAGCCTGTCCGCCTCCGACGATGCGCCCATCGTCTGGCGCGTGGTCTGCCTGGAGCAGGAGAACGGCCTGCAGTGGCTCGTGCGCATGTACGGCTCGCTGATGGCGGCGCTCTCCGGTGACGTGCTCATGCGCGGCAAGGTCGAGATGATCCTGAACAGCCAGCTGCCGACCCAGCCCCAGCGGGTCCAGAGCTGGTACCAGGAGTTCATCGGCGCGCTCAAGGACGCCAAGCCCGACGGCGAGAAGGGCTCCATCAGCCTGCGCATGCCCCGCGACAACCCGCTGCTGGGCCTGGTCGAGATCGTGGCCGGCATCGCCCGCCGCCAGCCCATCGTCCTGGACCTCCAGAACGCCAGCGTGGTCTACAGCCTGGCGCTCGCCCAGTTCGTCGAGGCGCTGGTCGCCGAGGGCAGCGAGAATGGCTCCAAGATCCTGGTCGTGCTCCACGACGAGCCCGAGAGCGCCGAGAAGGACGCGGTCTTCCCGCTCCCCCTCCTCGAGTTCTTCAAGCGCGCCAAGGCCCCCGAGGGCAGCGGCAGCGGCGTCGCCGTGCACGCCATCGCCCCCTGGGGTGCGGACGAGGCGCAGAAGTTCCTCGACTCCAAGGGCAAGTCCTCCGACGCGGCCCGCCTCGCCGAGATGGCGGGTGGTCGCCCTGGCTTCATCGCCGAGCTGGTCGACATCCTCGATGACAAGGGCATGCTCGACGGCGACCTGTCCGAGGTCTCCTTCGCCAGCCTCACCCCGCTGACCGTCGACGCCAGCGAGCTCCAGAGCGGCGACGCCGACGAGGCCGCCGAGGGCGAGGGCGAGCAGCGCAAGACCGCCGGCGCGGAGGAGCTGGCGCAGGTGGCCTACCTGGGCGCCCTGCTCGGTCAGGCCTTCCCCAGCGGGCTGGTCGCCGACATGGGCGGCTACAGCCGCGACTCGGTCGACGATCTCATCGACGCCGCCGGCGACCTCTTCGAGGAGGTCCAGTTCGCCAACGACCTCGGCACCTGGATCTACAAGTTCAAGCGCGGTTCCTGGCGTGAGGGCGTGCTCGAGCTGAACGACAACGAGGAGGGCAAGGCCCTGGCCCAGCGGGTCGGCGTCTTCATGGAGCGCTTCCTCGTGCCCCGCGGCTACGGCTTCATCGTCAAGACCGCCCGCATCTACGCCGAGGCCGGTGCCTACGGTCGCGCCCAGGTCATGCGCTCCATCGCGCTGTCCAACGACGCGCCCGACATGTGGGGCCTCGCCTACGACCTGTCGAACTACTTCGACGAGATCGAGTGGCCCGACGCCCTGCGCCGCACCGTCTACATGAACCTGCTGGACCGCCTGGTCGCCAGCGGGGGCGTGGAGGCCGCGGAGCGCGTGCACGCCGAGGCCACGAAGTGGGCCGCCGACCGCGAGGATCGCGAGATGACCGCGTGGCTGCTCTTCGCGGGCAGCCGCCTCGACAGCCGTCGCCAGGACTTCTACCGCGCCCGGGATCGCGCCCAGGACGCCCTGCGCCTGTACACGGCCCTGGAGAACAAGCAGCGCGCCGCCGAGGTCCAGAACCACATCGCCGGCATCGAGATGCAGGACGGCAACCCCAACGCCGCCCTCGCCGCCGTCGACCAGGCCCTGCAGCTGGCGATCACCGAGACGGAGAACGGCGACAAGGTCGTTCCGCCCAACGTCTTCGCCAACGCCGAGCAGGTCCGCGGCCTGGTCGCCCGCCGCGCGGGCAACTTCCAGGAGGCCATCGAGCACTTCCGCAAGGCCAACGAGGCGGCCGGCACCACCGGTCTGGCCCAGCTGGCCCTGGACTCGGGCCTGTCCTACGGCGAGGCGCTCCTGGCCAGCGGCAACGTGCAGGAGGGCCGCGACGCCCTCGCCCGCGTGGTCGACATCGCCGTGCAGCTGCAGAACGCCGTCCGCGAGCGCAACGCCCGCGAGCTCCTCGCCCAGGCCGAGGGCAACCTGCGCAACTTCGACGAGGCCGTGAAGCACGCCAGCCGCGTGCTGGAGCTGACCCAGGCGCTCAAGTTCGAGCGCGCCATGCCGGTCGACCTCTACAACCTCGGCTTCTTCCACTACGCCAGCGGCAAGCCGTCCGAGGCGCTGACCTTCTTCCGTCAGGCCCAGCAGGGTATCGGCGCCCTCGGCGAGCACCCGGTCGTCAAGGAGCTCTGGTACTGGCAGGGCCTCGCCTACCTGCGCACCAACCAGCCCAACGAAGGCCGCGACAGCCTCCGCAAGGCCCTGCGCCCCCTGCAGAAGGCCGGCGACACCAGCAAGATGATCAGCGCCATGGACCACCTCGCCGCCATCGAGCACCAGGCGGGCAACATCCCGGTCGCGCAGAAGCTGCTGGCGGACGCGGTGAAGTTCGCGATGAAGGCGAACATGAAGAAGGAAGCCCGCGAGCTGAAGAAGCGCCTGAAGGCGATCACCGCGTAGAGCGGGTGGAGAGAGAGGGGACCCGGTTCTTCCGTTGGGGAGGGCCGGGTCTTCTTGTATTCGCAGGAGCGGATCCGCTGGGCGTGGATCAGTGGCTGGGCGAGACAGCGCTCGGCACAGAGGCACAGAGGCACAGAGAAGGGCACAGAGGGGGGAGTGGAGCTCCGTTTCGGACGGGCTAGGCGCGGGATTCGGGGTACTGGGGCAGGGATCTTGGGGGGAACATGAAGGAGAGGGATCCGTTGACGGGTGCCGTCATCGGGGCGGCCATCGAGGTCCATCGGGCGCTTGGACCCGGGCTGCTCGAGAAGGCCTACCGCGACTGCCTGATGCACGAGCTGCGACTTCGGGACGTCGAGTGTGCGTCAGAAGTGCCTTTGGACCTTTCTTACAAGGGGATGAGGGTGCCCGGCGCGTACCGGGTCGACCTCTTGGTGGCCCGTCGGCTTGTCGTCGAGGTCAAGGCCGTGGAAGAGGTCCTTCCCGTCCACAGGTCGCAGGTCCTCACCTACCAGCGTCTCCTCCGGGTCCCGATCGGACTCCTCCTCAACTTCCACGTCCCCGTCATGAAAGAAGGCGTCTTCCGTCTCATCGACGACGGCCGCCGCTGACCTCGAAACGGGGTGTCGTGCCCGCTCGGACCAGAGGCACAGAGCCGCACCTCGCCGGGTGCTCTCTGTGAACCTCTCTGTGCCTCTGAGCCTCTGTGCCGAGTGCCGTCACGGGCTGCCGCGATCCTATGCCCAGCCGTCGTCCCGGCCCGCCCCTCAAGGCACCGGCTGACTCAGCACCGTCACCAGCTCTTCCGCCACCTGGTCGATGCCGTCTCCACCCTGCCAGCTCCCCTGCATCCGGTGCCCACGATCCAACAGGATCGTCAGTGGGATCCGGCCGTCGTACAGCCCGGCGTCGAACAGGTCCCCGGCCGCCCCAGGACTCACCACCACCGGGAAGTCCACCGCGTGCCGCTCGGCCCAGGTTGCCGCAAAACCCGCTTCCACCTCACCATCTCGCGTGTCGTCGTCCACGAGCACGTGCACGACGTAGAGGCCCTGGTCCTTCCGCGCCGCGTACAGGGTCTTCGCGTCGGCGGCGGTGGTTGCGCAGGCGGGGCAGAAGTCGCCGGCGACGAGCTGCAGGACGA